>NZ_JACDUS010000017.1 GCF_013761005.1 Desulfosalsimonas propionicica | reverse complement strand
TATAATCTGCTTATCCTGAGTCAAATTGGAAGCCCTCTCCAGGGTCGGCCGGGGTTATGCACAGAAATTTGAAGCAAGTTTTTCAGGAAGCCCTATGTATGTTTCGCTATTCTTCACCTCCTTCCGGGTTGCCAATGTTTGCCACATAAGACTTGCATCTTGGTTAAGTCAAAATTAAATATTACTTTTTGATATTATATAGTATTCAGAATTACAGCATGTGTGTCCATCTTATCTGATTTCTCTAAACGAAAACCGGAGAGCAAATCCCGGGAAGACTTCAAGATCTACCGGATTTATTGAAATGAATTTTCGCAAGCAAGCTCTATCGCCTGCAGGCGACTTAATTCCAAAACCTGTATTGATCAGATAGTAAAGTTTTGAACATAATAGGAAGGGTCGCAGTTCTGGACAATTATTTTTGGAAAAAACGTTGTTTATTTCAGCGTTCATAAAAATCTTAACCGCTTGGGTGGTGAGCAATTTGATAATCCTGAAAAAGGACTTTATGGCAACGCGAAATAAATGTCAACAATTTTTTTAATGTTTAAAACATCAGAAATTTATAATATTTCTAAAATTGGATTACTGCAGAAAAAGATTGCCCAACTGCCAAAGACCGACAGAACCCAAATAGATAATCCGCATTCCATAAGAACATTTCAATAGTTACATGTGTCCTCGATGGCCTGTTGCAAGGGCAGAAGTCCTTTTTGATAAAAATGTTTACGGCAATATCGTATTGATTTATTATAAATGATTTTGTGTAAACAACGATCAGCGGAGGGCTGTAATCTGTCACCTTTTTCTTTTTCCCGCATCCCCGGCTGTGCCCCAAGGGTTCTGTGCCTGCTTTTATGGATTTTTATCCTTTTTTCCGGCTGTATATCCGAGGAAACCGGTGTTGATGAGCCGGAAAAAACCAAAAATCCCGTAAAGATTGTTTATGTGGATTGGGCCTCGGAAAAGGCCAGTTCCAATGTGATCAAGGCTGTTATCCAAAAGAAGCTCAACCGTGAGTGCGAGCTGCTGCCGGTCAGCCTGGGCGCCATGTGGGAGTCAGTGGCCCAGGGGGACCAGGACGGCATGGTGGCCGCCTGGCTGCCTTCGCTGCAGGCGGGTTTTTTGCAGGCATACGGGCCGCAAATGAAGTTTCTCGGTGTCAATCTGGAGGGCACCCGAAGTGGGCTGGTGGTCCCGGCATACGTGGAAATCGATTCCATTGCGCAACTCAGCAGGCACCGGGAAAAATTTCATCGCCGGATCATCGGTATCGATCCCCAGGCCGGAATCATGGCAAAAACCGAAGAAGCCATGGCCAAATACGGCCTGGGGGAATTTGAGCTGATTTCCGGATCCGGACGCACCATGACCGCAGCCCTTGGAAACGCCGTGGAGGACGGCGACTGGATTGTTGTCACCGGCTGGACACCCCATTGGAAATTTGCCAAATGGGATCTCAGGTATCTCCAGGACCCGCTGGGCGTTTATGGCGGCAAAGAATACATTGGCACGTTTGCCAGAAGAGGGCTGGCCGAAGACATGCCGGATGTGTATGCACTTTTAAAAAATTTCAAATGGCGTCCGAAGGATATGGAGCAGGTGATGCTTTACGCACAGGATGAAAACACCAGTTATTTTCAGGCGGCCCTGCGCTGGATCCGGGAGAATGACGCGCTTGTCAGCACCTGGCTGGATCAATAATGCCTTTTCACGATAACCGGCCCATGATTCGAAACGGAAAAAAACATGAATCCGCCACCGTCCGCGAGCGCTCGGCGCGGCCGTGGATTTTTGCCTCCATTGCCATGACCCTTGTCCTGGTGGGGCTTTTGGTCTGGCACCTGGTTTATTCCTATCATCTGCTGACCTCCCTGAAGGAAAGGGAGTTTGTCATGGAGCGCTGCTCCTGGCAGCTGCTGCTGCATGCCGAAACCATGAAAATGGCCGCCCTTATCGGCGCCAGCAGCGGGGATCTCAATTGGGAAACCACCTACCGGGAAACCCGGCCGGAGTTAAAGGCCCTGCTGGAAAAAATCCCGGATTTGACCGGGTCTTCGGAAGTGGACCGGCTTATCAATGAAATCCGGCAGCACCTGGCGGTTACCCACAACCTTGAGGAGCAGGCTTTTGACCTTGTCAGCAGGGCGAGGAAAAAAGAAGCGTTCAATCTGCTTGGCGGTTGGCTGTATACGAAAAATCAGCTTGCGTTTTCCGATAAGACCCGGAATCTTGTAGAGTTGATCCATGCGCGCCTTGAGCGCAAAACCGCCTTTGGCCTCACCCGGGCCGCGCTTTTGATCGCATTGATTTGTCTTGGCGTGCTGGTGTTTTCCTGGACCGTTGCCCTGAAGATGTGGCGCGCTGAGTCCCGGGAAAAACAGGCCGCTGAACAAGCCCTGCGTCGTTCCGAGAACTACTACCGTGCCATATTCGAGACATCCGGTTCAGCCATGCTCATCATTGAAGAAGACACCACCATTTCCCGGGTCAATTCCAATTTTGAAAAACTTTCCGGATATCGCCGGCAGGCGCTCGAAGGAAGAAAATCCTGGCCTGAGTTTGTTCATTGCGATGATGTGGCCTGGATGAAGGAAAAACATGATTTGCGGCGCAAAAATCCGGATGCGGCACCCGGCCAGTATGAATGCCGTTTTATTGACCGAAGCGGCCGGATCTACAACCTGCTGATCGCCATTGACATGATTGCCGAAACCAGCCGCAGTATTGCTTCCTGCATTGACATCACCGGGCGCAAGCAGGAGGAAAAAGAGCGGGAGAAATTGCAGGCCCGGCTGCTCCAGTCCCGGAAAATGGAGTCCGTGGGCCGGCTGGCAGGCGGTGTTGCCCATGATTTTAACAATATGCTGGCCATTATCAACGGGTATGCGGAAATGACCATTGACATGCTGGATCCGGAAGCGCCGTTCTATGCCAATATCCGGGAAATTTACAACGCCGGCAAGCGCTCAGAGGACATTGTCCGGCAGCTTCTGGCGTTTGCGCGCAAGCAGACAATCTCTCCGGTGGAAATGGATCTCAACGACGCTGTTTCAGGGCTGCTGAAAATGCTGCAGCGCCTGATCGGTGAAAACATTGAGCTTGTCTGGCACCCCGGTGACAACCTGTGGCCGGTCAGAATCGATCCCTCCCAGCTCAACCAGATCATGGCCAATCTGGCGGTCAATGCCCGGGATGCCATTGTCGATGTGGGCCAATTGACCATAGAGACAAAAAATATTGTTTTGGATGAGGGTGGCTGCAAGGCGCAAGAAGGCCCTGCCTCCGGGCAATACGTCATGCTGGCGGTCACGGACAACGGCTGCGGAATGGAAAACGAAGTGCAGGACAACCTGTTTGAACCCTTTTTTACCACCAAGGAAACCGGCGAGGGTACCGGCCTGGGTCTGTCCACAATTTACGGCATTGTCCGGCAGCACAACGGCTTTATCAATGTGGCAAGTCAGCCCGGCAGGGGCACGACCTTTACGATATACCTGCCCCGCTGCAAAGACCCGCAATCCTGCCCGAAAATTCCAGTGCAATCCGGGGCGCCCCTGCCCGCAGGTTCAGAAACCATACTTATGGTCGAGGATGAGGCGGCCATTCTGCAGGTGGGCCGGGAGATGCTCGAAAGCCTGGGTTATAAGGTGCTCACGGCTGCAGCGCCGGAAGCGGCGTTACAGCTTTTCCGTGAATATGAAGGCACCATAGATCTGTTGATAACCGATGTAATCATGCCGGAGATGAACGGCCGGGACCTGGCCGAAAAACTGACCGCCGGGAGTTTCAGGCTCAGGGTGCTTTTCATGTCCGGCTATACCGCCGATGTTATCGCTGTCCACGGTGTGCCCGGCCAGGGGGTGCAATTCATGCAAAAACCCTTTTCCATTCAGGAACTGGCGGCAAAAGTGCGCGGGGCCATTGACCAGACGGTTGAACCCTGCCTGTAATTTCACGTGCGCTTTATTTTTTGTCAAACCATCCGATAAGTCGGCATATTCATCAATGATAGAGAAAGCCGCAGCACATTGACGCACGACGACATCCGCCGGATATTTCATGAAATGAAGGTCAGACAGCTTGAAGCCGAGCTGCAGAACCGGGAGCTGCGCATTCGTCTTGACGAATGCGGCAGCCGGAGTGCGTTTTTGACCACCATCATTGAAAACATGCTGGATCTGGTCTCTTTTGCAGACCTGGAGGGAAACCTCAGGTTTGTGGGAAAATCTCATGAAATGTTCGGCTATGATCCGGAGTTTTTGGTCGGAAAAAATGTGTTTGCTTTTGTGCACCCGGATGATCTGCATCGGGTGTTGCAGGCATATAAGGCGCTTGTGGGATCAGACGACCCGGCCAGAATCGAGTATCGCTTCAGGTGCGCGGACGGATCTTATCTGTGGCTTGAGACGCGGGGCGTTTATGTAAAGGATCAAAACGGCCGTGCGCAGGGCGTTATATTCAGTTCAAGGGATGTTACCGGGCAACGGCAGACCCGGGAGGCCCTGGAAAAAAGCGAGGAGAAATTCCGCTACCTGTTTGAAAAGGCGGAAGAAGGCATCCTGGTGGTTCGGGGGGAGGTCCTTGAGTTTGTCAACCCCGCGGTTGAACGAATCCTGGGATATTGCGCAGCCCGGATTACCGCAGCGCCCTTTACGGTCTTTATTCATCCCGATGACCGGGATACCATGCGCGATCTTCATCTCCGGGCAATGCAGGGGGAGTTCCGGGAGAAACAATCTGATTTCCGGGTGATCACGGCTGACGGTGCAGTGAAATGGCTCCGCGTCCATGGCCAGATTATAGATTGGGAGGGGGCACCGGCAAACCTGTCTTTTCTTACCGATATCACCGAAAGCAAGCTGGCCCAGCAGCAATTAATAGAAAGTGAAAAGCGGTTTGCAAAGGCGTTTCGATCCAGCCCCGCCCCCCAGGTCATATCCGATATTGAAACAGGTGAATTCATTGATGTCAACGACCGCTGGGTAAACATGCTGGGCTACACCAAGGAACAGAGCATCGGCCGGAGTTCAAAGGAGGTGGGCATCTGGACGGATCCCGCTGAAAGGGACCGTATTGTGGAAAAACTCAACAAGCACGGATTTTTCAAGGATGAGCCCGTTGAGTTCAAAACAAAGCACGGCAAAGTTGTCCATGCACTCTGGTCTGGCGAGGCTGTCAACCTGGGGGACCGGCCGGTCATGCTGTCCATGTTGTATGACAGAACCGCGCAAAAACAGATGGAAGATGCCCTGCGCCAAAGCGAGCAGCGCCTGAGCCTGGCACTGGATGCGGTCAGTGACGGCGTATGGGACTGGCGCACGGATATCAACGAGGTTTATTTCAGTCCGCGCTGGTACACGATGCTTGGATACGAGCCTTATGAGCTGCCGGAAACCTATGCGACATGGCGCCGGCTGCTGCACCCGGATGATCTGGAAAAAGCCGAGAGCGTCGTTCTCCGGCACCTGACATCGACTGCGCCTTTTGCGCTCGAATTCCGGATGAAGACAAAGGAGGGCGGCTTTAAATGGATCCTGGATCGCGGCAAAACCGTGGAAAAAGACGTTAAGGGAAATGCCCGGCGCATGCTCGGCACCCATATTGATATTACCAAGCGCAAGCAGGCAGAGCAGGAACAGGAAAAACTCCAGGCCCAGTTGCATCAAGCCCAGAAAATGGAATCCGTGGGCCGGCTGGCAGGCGGGGTGGCCCATGATTTCAACAACATGCTGTCGATCATCAACGGGTATGCAGAGCTTTCCATTGATATGCTCGAGTCCGGAGGGCCGCTTTATGAAAACATCCGGGAAATTTACAATGCCGGCAGACGCTCGGCTGACATTGTGCGGCAGCTTCTGGCGTTTGCGCGCAAACAGACCATCAGTCCTGTGCAGATGGATTTAAATGACACGGTTTCGGGCCTGCTGAAAATGTTGCAGCGGTTGATAGGCGAAAATATTGATCTTTCCTGGCATCCGGGCGGCAGTTTGTGGCCGGTGAAAATCGATCCGTCCCAGGTTGACCAGATCATGGCCAATCTGGCGGTCAATGCCCGGGATGCCATATCCGATGTGGGCAAAATGACCATAGAGACGAGAAATGTGGTCATTGATCAGGATTACTGCCGGGTGTATCCATATTTTGTCCCCGGTGAGTATGTCATGCTGGCCGTCAGTGACAACGGCTGCGGTATGGAAAAAGACGTTCAAAAAAATCTGTTTGAGCCGTTTTATACCACCAAGGAGACAGGCAAGGGCACCGGCCTGGGCCTGTCCACGATTTACGGGATTGTTAAGCAGAACAACGGTTTTATAAATGTCTACAGCGAGCCCGGACAGGGCAGTGCCTTTAAAATATACCTGCCCCGCCATGAGCCCGAAGAGGCGGGGCAGGGGTCATCAGCGAAATCCCATGAACAAATGCCCACAGGTACGGAAACCATACTGATTGTCGAGGATGAAGCCGCCATTGTCCACCTGACCCGGGGGATGCTCGAAAAGCTGGGCTATGCAGTGATAACGGCCCGGAAACCCGAGGATGCATTGCACCTGGCCGCAAGTCATGAGGGCCGGATTGATCTGCTGATCACGGATGTGGTCATGCCGGAGATGAACGGCCGGGACCTGTCCGCCAGGCTGTCAGTGAACAATCCGGCGCTGAAAACCCTTTTCATGTCGGGCTATACCGCAGATCTCATCGCCTGTCACGGGGTCCTGGACAAGGGTGTGCAATTTATTGAAAAGCCCTTTACACAAAAGGACCTTGCAATAAAGGTGCGCCAGGCTCTTGGGCAGCAAAACCAGCAGGGCGGCCATTAGTGCATCCACCCGTTATTCCGGGAAACGGCTTCTTTGACTGTATCCTGCAGCCAGCCGTCCAGGCCGGGCTCAAGATAAAACACGGGTTTGAGAAGGCTGGCATCCGGGGCAATGAATCCTTTTTGCCGGGCGATGTCGGCCAGCGGGGTGGCGGGGTAGATGCGGATGCCGCCGGTGAGCTTGACGGCTTCGAGTTCAAGGGATTCTGCAAATGCAATGCTTTGCCTGACGCTCTGCCGGGTTTCGCCTGGCCCGCCAAGCAGCAGAAACCCCATTCGTTCAATGCCGTGCCGGTAAAGAATTTCTGATGCCCGGCGGATTTCTTTTTTGCCGTATTTTTTGTTCATGGCCGAAAGCACCTGTTCGTCTGCGCTTTCAAAACCAAGGCTCACAAAGCGGCATCCGGCCCGGGCCATTTTTTCAGCCAGGGTCTCGTGGAGGCCGGCGGGATAAATGATCCCCTGCCAGGTGATATCAAGGTCCGCTTCCGCGATTCGGTCGCACAGGGCAGCGGCATACGAGTCGGGGAGGTTGAATGTGTTGTCCACGAAAAAAAAGCGATCAAATCCGCTTTCTGAAAACCGCCGCAGATTGTTTACAGCGGTTTCTGGCGCATGGCTGCGCATATGCCGGCCTTCGATGGCCGGGGTGGAACAGTAGCTGCAGTTCATGGAACAGCCCCGGCGGGTCTGAAAGGGCATCATGAGTTCATGGCCATCTCCGGATGGGCCTGCGCTGAGATGAATACCGGGCTCCGGCATGGGATAGGCATCCATCTGCGGGTTTTGAAAAGGGGGTGCCGCAAGGCCTTTGCTGGGCCTCCAGAGCCCGTTTAACCCGTCCAATGAGGTATCTTTTTCCATGCGCCCAAGCAATTCACACATGGCCCATTCCCCTTCGCCCTGGATGCCGAAATCCGCGCCCAGGTAATCAAGGGCGGATTCGGGAAATATGCTGTAGCCCGCTCCGCCCAGAACAATGGGGGCATTTGAGCGCCTGCGGCACTCTTTGATCACCGGTTTTACCCGGGACAGGAGGAAATTGGGTGCGTCCCTGTCCTGGTCATCGATGTTTCTGACAGAAATGCCGATGACATCCGGCACAAATTCTATAATGGCCGGCACCAGGAGCCGGTCCACATGCCGGGGTGCCATGAGGTTGACCACACGGATATCATGGCCGCTGTACTCGACGGCTGCGGATACGCAGCCCAGTCCCAGCGGCAGAACCGGTATGCTGACCTGCTCGGTGTTGGCGGAAACCATCAATACGCGCATGCGCTCTTTCTTTTGCCCTGGGAGGTGAAAGCCTTTTGACGGATCGGCTGTATATGGTAACTATAATATAAACAGACGATGCGTCCAAACAACATTTTCAACGAAAGAATTCTGCATGAACGGATTGACCGGATCTGCCGCCAGTGTTCCCTCCTGGCTGCCCGCATGGCTTGAAAGCACCTGGCGCCTGCTGGGGGCGTATCCATTTCTCCTGGCCCTGGTGATTGTGGTGGTGGGCCTGTCGCTGGCCTTTTTGGTGCCGCGCTTCATCCTGTACTGGGGGCTTCGGATTGCGGACCGGGCCAATGCAGAGCTGATGGGAAAGCTGCTTCGGGTGGGCGCCCGGGTGGCCGGGCTATTGGTGGGCTATATCAGTCTGGTGACCGCTTTGCACACCCTTGCGCTGAACGAATTTGCCACCAGCGTCATCATCCGGGTGCTGCTGAGTTTGCTTTTGCTGCAGTTGATGCGTGCAAGCCTTCAGGCCAGCCGCATTGCCCTGGAAATGTTTGGCAAAATCCGCGACCGCTTTGCCATTGTGGAAGAGCGGACCCTTCCCCTGTTTGACCTGATGATGACGGTTGTCATCATTGCCATTGGCTCATATGCGCTTTTGCAGGTATGGCACATCGATGCCACCGCGTGGCTGGCTTCGGCCGGAGTCATTGGTATTGCTGTGGGTTTTGCGGCCAAGGACACGCTGGCCAACCTGTTTGCCGGTTTTTTTATCATTGCGGATGCCCCGTACAAGCTCGGAGATTATGTTGTGCTGGATTCCGGCGAGCGCGGCGAGATCACCAAGGTGGGTATCCGCTCCACACGCCTGCTGACCCGCGATGACGTGGAGGTAACAATCCCCAACTCCGTGATTGCCAACGCCAAGATCGTCAACGAGTCCGGCGGCCGGTGGGTCAAGTATCGCATTCGGATTAAGGTGGGCGTGGCCTACGGCTCAGATGTGCAACAGGTGGTGGACCTGCTTGAAAATGTGGCCAAAAGGCACACCCGTGTCTGTCAGCAGCCTGCTGCACGGGTTCGCATGCGGGGATTCGGGGACTCGAGCCTGGATTTTGAACTGCTCTGCTGGATTGAGCGGCCTGAACAGCGGGGTCTTGTGGCCCATGAACTCTACATGGCCATCTACAATGCACTGGCAGAAAACAACATTGAAATTCCGTTTCCCCAACGGGATCTGTGGGTCAGAAAAGTTCCGGGTCCTATGCCCAGATAGGCACGCTCATCAAGTCGATACCCCAGACCCATGCCAGGTAGTAAATGGTCAGCACCGTAACGATAATGATGCCGAACAGGTTCATGTACACCCCTGCTCTGGCCATCTGTGGTATGGTTATGTAACCGCTGGCAAAAACAATGGCGTTGGGCGGTGTTGCCACCGGCAGCATGAAGGCAAACGAGCAGGACAGCGCCGCGGTTGCCATCAGCGCGTAGGGATGCATGCCCATGGCCAGGGCCATGGCCGCCATAACCGGCATCAGCATGGTCGATGTGGCGGTATTGGATGTGATTTCCGTTAAAAATATGGCCATGGTAATCACTGCGCAGACAATGAGCACCATCGGCGCCTCTTCCAAAACTTTGAGCCGCATGGCGATCCATTCGGCGAGCCCGGTTTCGGAAAATCCGCCGGCAATGGCAAAGCCGCCCCCGAAAAGAATGAGAATTCCCCAGGGCAGCCTGTTCATTGTCTTCCAGTCCAGAAGGAAACGCCCTTTTTTGAGGTCAACCGGCCATGCAAAAAGCACCAGCGCCCCAAGTATGGCAATGGTGGCATCGCTCATGCCCGGAAATATATCCGAAAGCAGAAAACCCCGGACCAGCCACAGAAACGCAACCGAGGCAAACACAATGAGCACGTGCAGCTCTTCTTTGCCGATCCGTCCGAGCTCACCGAGTTCCCGGCGGATGAGATCCTGCCCGCCGGGAAGTTCTTTGAATGTGATTTTAAAGGCAAAATGGGTCAGGTAGTACCAGCAGAAAAGAAGCGATACCACGGCCAGTGGCACGCCGTAGGTCATCCATTGCCCGAAACCGATTTCCTGGTTGTACATTTCCTTGACCACGCCTGCAAACACCGCATTGGGAGGGGTGCCAATCAGGGTTGCAACGCCTCCGATGGAGGCCGAATAGGCGATGCCCAGCATAAGGGCGGTGCCGAACGCGAATTTGCCAAGAGATACGTTTACATCCAGCTTTTCTTTTTTTATCAGCACGGCAAACTGTTGTATAACGGCAAGTCCGATGGGCACCATCATCATGGTGGTGGCGGTGTTGGAGATCCACATGGAAAGAAAGGCCGTGGCCGTCATGAATCCGAGTATGATCCGTTTGGGCCCGCAGCCGATCATCAGGATGATGTTTAGGGCGATGCGCCTGTGAAGATTCCATTTCTCCATGGCCAGGGCGATCATAAAGCCGCCCATGAAGAGAAACACCAGGTGATTGGCGTAAGAGGGCGTAACACTGGAGGTATTCATGGCCCCGGTCAACGGAAACAGTACAATGGGCAGCAAAGCCGTGGCAGGTATGGGGATGGCCTCGGATATCCACCATACGGCAATCCATGCAGTGCTTGCCAGTACGGCATGGGCTTCAGGGGTCATGCCCTCGGGAGTGGACATCAGAAAAATTGCCAAAAAAAGCAAAGGCCCGGCAAGCAGCCCGATTTTCTGCCGGGCGCTGTAATGGGTATAATCGCCAGGGTCCTTGCCACCGTTTCCCCCGTGTCCTGCGGAATCGTCTCCGCTTCCGGCCGGAAGTACATCCTCGGAAAAATCCGCCTCGTGTTTTTCCGTCCCGTTGTCTGCCGTTGTGCTCAGAAATGTTGAGGGAAAGCGAAAGGCAAACATGTTCTTGGTTTGCACGTGCAGATGCCACAGGTAAGACCAAAAATTGTTTGCAGATCCGGTGAAGCTGTCCATTGTGATCGTCCCTTGTTTAAAAGATGCCAAATTTTGTTTTTTTTCAACGCAAACCGTAAGGGGGGCGGCTGAAGCGACCCTGCTGCATCACTGGTCTATGGGAACGGCCACCACGGGTATCTTTGATTCCGACAGAACCTTGTGGGTCGTCGTTCCGAGAAGGTTCTGGAGCAGGCCGTGGCCGTGCGTGCCCATTACGATGAGGTCGCAGTTTTTTTCTTTTGATGTTTCTATGATTTTTTCAACAGGGTTGCCGAACAAAACCATCACCTCATCGCTTGCCGCAGTCTTGCCGTACCGGCCGGCCTTGGCGTTTTCCGAAAATCGGGTCAGGACTTCCTGAACGATCCGGTTGTCGCGGCTTTTGCCGCTGAGTGTCTCCCGGGTATCCCGGATATGCTTTTCCTTGATTGCTTTCCATTGCTCTTCATGCAACAGATTTTTCAGTGAAGGCTCTATGGCCGGGTAATCCTCAATTACGTGAAGAATAATCAGCCTTGAATTATATGCATCTGCAAAGCTGGCTGCGTAGGAAAAGGCATGCAGAGCGGTATCTGACAGGTCCGTGGTGTAAAGGATGGTTTTTATGTCCATATTCCGGATTTTCATGGGCGGATTCTCCTTTTTATTTGGCTTGACACTGTGGCCCCCTCTTTTATCATAGGCAGCACTGAGATCAAACTATATTTCCGTGCCGAACCTTTGAATCCAAAACATTGTTTTGGTCCCGGCATTTTCAATTTTTACTTTCCTTTTTCCGGGTTTTCGTAAATAATCCGGCAGGAAAAAACGATTTCACCCCTATCTTTCTATGGTTTCAATGTTGAAAAAATTGTTTTTCGGTTTCTGCCTGCTGATGATCCTGGTTTTGGTGTTTTCTTTTGGCTATTGCTGGTACCTGTCCGGACAGATTGAAGAAAGATTTTCCGGGCGGAGATGGGCCATTCCCTCAACCATTTATTCCGACACCACAATGCTTTTTCCGGGCAAGCAGGTGGATCCTGCTGCGCTTGAGAAAAAATTGCGAAAACTCGGATATCAGGCAAAAGCCAAAAGTCCGGAAAAAAAGGGCGGGTACCGGTTTGCCGGCTCCGGACTGGAAATTTATTTCAAGGATCTGCAGCTGCCGGAGAAAAATCGCCGGGGGTTTGCTGCTGTCCTTGAAATCCGGAAAAGCCGGATTCGCCAAATCCGCCGCACCGATACGGACGAAAACCTGCCCCTGGTGGAACTGGGCCCGGAAGTCCTGATGGAATTTTTCGGAAAAGAGCGGGAACTGCGGCGGGTGGTATCCATTGACAATATTCCCGGCCATCTTGCAGACGCGGTTGTGGCGGCTGAAGACAACCGGTTTTACTCGCATTTCGGCATTGACCCGGTGAGCATCCTTCGGGCCATGTATACCAATATTCGTCATTTCTCCATACGCCAGGGCGGATCCACCCTGACCCAGCAGTTGGCCAAGAATTATTTTCTCACCCACGAGCGAACCTTTCGGCGCAAGTTTCATGAACTTTTCATCACCCTGGCCATTGAGGCCAACTACAACAAGGACGAAATCCTTGAAATTTATTTAAACGAGATTTATCTGGGCCAGAAAGGATCGGCCTCGATTAACGGCGTGGGGGAGGCGGCTTATTTTTATTTCGGCAAAAAAGTGGAAAACCTCACCCTGGCTGAATCCGCTTTGATTGCCGGAATTATCAAAAGCCCCAATCTTCTTTCCCCCTACACCCACCGTGAGGAATGCAAGGGCCGGCGGAACCAGGTGCTTGAGGCCATGCACGATCTGGGGTTTATCAGCGAGGCGCAGCTGGAAAAAGCCATAGACGCGCCTGTCAGCACCGCCGGGTTTGAGAAATACAGACGTCAGGCCCCGTATTTTCTCGACTATGTGTCCCGGCAGCTAAACGAACTCTACAGCAAAGACATCCTTTCCAGCATGGGCTTTTCCATCTACACCACCCTGGACACCGGGGTTCAGGCGGCGGCTGAAAAAGCCCTTGAAAACGGCCTGGCCCGGCTGGAAAAATCCATTCCCGCCCTTGTGCGCCAGGACCCGGCAAAAAAGCTCCAGGGTGCCGTGGTGGTGATCCAGCCCCGGACCGGCAACATCCTGGCCATGGCCGGAGGGCGCAATTATGCCGAAACCCAGTTCAACCGGGTCACCCGGGCACGCCGGCAGCCCGGAAGCTGTTTTAAGCCCATTGCCGTCTCCGCACTGCTTGACCGGTTTAAGCCCTCGGATCTGCTGTCCAATCAAAGAACCACTTACATGGTTGACGGCAAGCCGTGGACCCCGGAGAATTTCGGTGATATTCCCGGAAAACGGATTTCTGTGCGCGACATGATCAAATATTCATGCAACCGGGCGGCCGTGGACATGGTGATTCGGGGCGGGCCGGAAAAGGTGGTGGCGCAGGCGGAAAAATTTGATTTTTCGGGACCCATGCAGCCCTATCCGTCCATCGCCCTGGGATCCTTTGAGGTCACTCCCCTGGAACTGGCAAGGGCCTATTGCGCGTTTGCCGCAGACGGGGTTCAACCCTTTGCCCTTTCGGTCCGGGATGTGGCCGATGAAGCGGACAATATCCTGGTTCAGCGGCACATGGACATCAATGCCGTGATGTCACCGGCCAAAGCTTTTCTGGTGACTTCCATGCTCCAGTCCGTTGTCACCGGCGGAACCGCAAGCGCCCTTGGAAAAATGGGGGTGGATTTCCCCCTGGCCGGCAAAACCGGGACCACCAACGGGTACCGGGATGCCTGGTTTATCGGTTACACGCCGGATTTTCTGGCATTGGTATGGGTGGGCTTTGACAACGGGGATCCGGTGATGACAACGGGATCAGGGGCCGCGCTGCCCATTTTTGCAGACCTGGTCAAAGCCATGCCCGGCTATGTTTCAGGCCAGCCGTTTACCATGCCGCCGGGTGTGGTAAAAAAAAAAGTGTGCCGGCAAACCGGGCAGCTGGCAGAATCCATGCAATGCCCGGAGAAATATGAGGAATATTTTCTGGAGACCAACCAGCCGGAAAAAACATGTCAGATTCACAAACCCGACAATGTGCTGAAAAGGACGTTTGATGGCTTCTCCAATATTTTCCGATAAGTCTCTGCTGGACCGGCCCGCCTTCTGTATCCTGCTTATGGCCGGGATGATGATGTTATCTGCCTGTGCCGGGCGCCAGCCGGTGCCTGACAGACCGGGGCAAACCCGCAGCAGCGCGCCCGAAATACCTGTTGACGAAACCATTGATGGGCCTGCTCCCGAAATCGAGGATAAGCCCGATGATTCGGGGGAGGGTAAGGATTACCGCATGGCGGCATCCCACAACCTGATCCGCCGGGGACAAGAGCTGATTCAAAAAAAGAAATATGACAGGGCCATTCGCGTTTTTGAACGGGCCGTGGGCATCCACCCCGGAGACGGTCGGGCGTATTTCTATCTTGCACAAGCCTGGCTGGGGAAAAAGGACCTCAACCGGGCCGCCCGGTTCAACGAGATGGCCATTTTGTATCTCAGAGACGATCCGGCCCGGCAAAAGCGGGCCCGGGAGCAGAAGAAAAAAATCCAGGACATGGAAAACACGCAGTGACATGGCCTGCCGCCTGGTTCAATCACTTTGCCCCGTCCGGGCCATGGGCCATTGGTCCAGTTCATCGCGACTCGGCCGCCAATCCGGCAGAAACCGATCCATCAGGGCGTAGAACCGCTTTGTATGGTTTTGTTCCAGCAAGTGCGTCATTTCGTGGACCACTACATATTCCAGGCAGGATGCCGGTTTTTTGATCAGTTCCAGGTTGAGCCAGATGCGCTTTTTTTCGATATTGCAGCTTCCCCAGCGGGTCTTCATGCGCCGGATCCGGGCTTCGGCCACCCGGACGCCAATGATGGGCTCCCATTTTTGCACAAGATCCGGGATTTGTTGGCCCAACTGTTTGCGATACCAGTTTTCCAGAATCCGCAGCCGCCGGGCCGCATGGGTTTGCGGCGGCACCTGCAGCTCCAGTGTGGCCGCATCAGCCAGACACGCCCGGCTGCGGCCGGGCCGTTCTACCAGCTTGAGGTGCAGGGCCCGCCCCTGAAAAGAATGAACTTCCCCGGTGACCGCTTCCGGGACAGGCGCCTGCACTTGTCTGGCAAAATTGTGCCGTTTTTGCCGGATCCAGGGAAGCCGGGCGGCAATGGCTGCGCGCACGGCATGGTCGGCCATCTGCAGCGGAGCAGAAACCCGTACTGTTCCGTCCGGGGGATAGACCCGGATATTGAGGTTTTTGACGTTTTTGCGAAAAATCGCCACCGGGATTTCGGCGATTTCTATAGTTGTTTTTCGTATCCCGCTGTTTTGAAGTTTTGCCCCCATGCCGCTTGTCTACAGCATTTCGAGTTCGTCGAGCAACTGGATAACCCGCAGGGATTCGGCCACCCCGGTAGTGCCTCTCATACTGGTGACCACCGCCAGGGTCTCCAGGATTTCTTCCTTGGTAGCCCCTTTATCCAGGGCACCCATGGCGTGGCCCAGCACGCAGTTTCTGCATCCGGCGCCGAGGGCCACGGCCATGGCCATGAGTCGCTTGGTCTTGGTGTCAAGGGCCCCGTCCTTGTAGGCCTCGTCCATCTGGGCCTTGATCTGTTTTGCAGTCTCCGGCATGACTTCAGCAAACCGGCCGAGGTTTTTTGCGCGGTTCTTGTTGAGCGCCACCTGACTTTCCGACATATGCTCTTCTCCTTTTTCACTGATGATTCAAAGATGGCGCCGTAAAAGTCCAATATCTGCGTTACGCGCAATTTCTCAGAATTTCACGTGCAGATAAGTACGCTGCATTCTTCGAAATTGCGCAAGCCTTGATCTTGAACTTTTTTCGGCACCATCTAAAGTCAGACTTTTTACGGTGCCATCATTCAAAAGAAACCCTGCATATTTGTTGCTTATGGCTGCCCCAAAGTCAAGGCGGTTTTGCCGGACTCCGCCATTTTGAAATCCGCCTGTGGTTATGCTGCGTCCCAGCCGCCTTTTTGCCGCAGTTGTTCAGTGATGGACCGGGCCTTTTCAATAAGGGCCATGGCATCGACTTTTCCTGTCTTGTTTAAGGGAAATTGCTCGTCAGCCGGCCAGACTTCGATGTGAATGGGTCGTTTATATGAGGCCATGCCTTTGCAGTAATCAAACACGGCCTGGGTATTGATTGTTTCGCCGGATCTGGGCCGGACAAAGGCAAATACCCCGTCCTCATACATTTTGTGCGGCACGCCCACCACCTGAGCCTCGGCGATATCCGGATGCCGGGCCAGAAAGTCAGCCACTTCATCGGGAAAGACCAGATAGCCTTTGGGCTTGATGACGAACTTGCGCCGGCCTGAAAAAACAAGGGCCTTATAACTGCCCATGTTTTGCAGATAACCCATGTCCCCGGTATAAAGGATGCCCTCTCTGGATATGGTTTTGGCGGTCGCCTCAGGATTGTTGTAATAGCCTGAAAACACCACGTCGCCCTGGACGCATATTTCTCCGGCCTGGCCGTCCTGGAGTTGCTGACCGGCCGTGCGGTCTTCATTCATTGGTTCCCTGATGGTCACCATGGCCAGTTCCGGGTAAAACTGGCCCACCTGGCCGGCCATTTCTTCCACGGAAATCCCCTTTGGCGTGCATGTAAAATAACCGGAACATTCCGTCATTCCCAGGGCTGTTCCAAACGTGGGCGACATTTTGGCCATTTCTTTTAAAAAGGCCGTGTCTACGGCGCTTCCGCCGTAAAGAGAATATCTGAGGCTGCTTAAGTCGTAATCCTTGTAGTCCGGAAGCGCCCAGACCATTCTGAACATGGTGGGAACCCCGCCGAAAAATGTGGCCTTGTACTTTTCCACCGCAGCCAGGGCCTTGGCGGGTTCAAACATGCTTACGGTTATAATGGCCCCGCCGCAGAACCAGGCTGTCATGGGACCCTGGGCTGTGCCGGCCACATGGCTGGTGGGCATGATGTTTAGAAAACGGTAATCAGTGCCGTATAGCCCGACGCCCCTGGAAAATACGGCATTGTTTGTCATTATGCTCAAATGGGACATGAGTGCCGGCTTGGGCGCGCCGGTGGTGCCGGTGGTAAAGATAATCAGGGCGGGATCACGGGGGGAGAGGGCATCATAGTCGCTTCGCAATTCATTGACCAGTGCATCATCGCTGCCCAATTCAGCCAGAGTGTTTTCATCAAAGAGTTTGTTAAAATCCTGCGCCCCTTCAATGATGTCAGTGCCGTCTGCCGTGGACGACAATTGGACAATATGGTCCACATACGGGCAGTTTCCCTTTACTTCCGCGGCAACTTCTGAAAAATCGCGGATGTGGGTTTTGCCCAGGCAGAAAAACGCTTTTGGCTCAATTTTGTCAAGATCCCGGATCACTTCACCGGCCTGTTGTTTTACATCCAGCGGGGAAATAATGGCCCCGGCTTTCAGGCACCCGTATACCAGCAGGTAAAATTCAGGCACAGCCAGAAACTGGGTGACCACAATGTCTTCCTTTTTGATCCCCATTTTTTTCAGGCGCATGGCATACAGGTCGCTTAAGCGGTCAAACTCCTGATAACTGATGACCCGTCCGGTGTCAGCAAAGACGATGCAGTCACTTTCAGGCGTCAGATCCGCCCAGCGCATGATATAGTCCGGAAGCAGGGGCAATTTCCACTGGTTGTTAAAATGTTTTTTTCTGAGTTCGGTTTCCATCAAGTCTCCATTACTTTTTCTGTTTTTGGCTGAATCGTTTTGTAAATGCCGACAAAGATGACGGCACCGTAAAAAGTCTGATTTCAGATAGCGCAGTAAACAGTTCAAGATCACGGCTTGCGCAATTTCGAAGAATGCAGGGGGCTTAGCCGTACGTAAAATTCCGGGAAATTGCGCGTAACGCAGATATTGGACTTTTACGGCGCCATCAAAGATAGTGCCGGCCCATAAAAAGCCACCCGGAGTAGGATGTTGAACATACCCCGGGTGCAAACCTTTATTTTGAATTATCGGCAAGGCTTGGACTTGTTATGTTTAACGCATTCCGCCCTTGCCGCCGCCGCCTTTTCCCCGGCCGCCCTGGCCCGGCCCCTTGCCTTTGGCGCCGCCGCCCATACCCTGTCCGCCTTGTCCCGGCCCGCGGCCCCGGCCGCCGCCGCCTTTGCCCTGTCCGCCCTGGGCGGGGCCCTGACCGCGGCCGCCGCCGCCGCCGCCCAGGCCCTGGCCGCCTCCGGGTTGGCTGGTTGCCGTGGATACGGGAGAAAGCGCATTGCGGTGCCAGGCTTCAATGGCCTCATGAACCGTGGCTGCCGAGCTGCTGAAAATCTGCATTCGGCTTTGGCTCAGGGCCTCCATGGCCTTGGGACCGATTTTTCCGGAAATGAGCACATCCACACCGGCATTGCTCACCATTTGAGCGGCTTGAATGCCCGCGCCCTGGGCCAGGTCCTGCTGCCGGGAATTGTCCAGAAATGACGTGTTCTGTGTGTCTGTGTCAAAGACAACAAAACCCGGGCATCGACCAAAACTGGGATCTAACCCGTCTTGCAGGGATTGTCCTTTGGAACTGACTGCGATTTTCATGACTGTATCTCCTTTGGAAATAAGATTGTTTATTATGAGCATAATCCCAAAATAGGTTTGAGACAAGAAAAAATTTGCCAGCCGCCCGAAGGGGCCTGTCATCGCTTTTCCATCCCCATTTTTGCTGTACAAAAAAATTGAATCTCGCTACCCTGTCCAAATCCCTGTGAATACGGAGTCCGGGTTTTCGACGGGCAGGGATTTGCATATAATCCGCACAGTCGAAAACAGCCTGAAATATAAAAGGAAAGGAATTTGCCAATGGAGCAGTCCGCATTTTCTCTGGATGGAAAGGTGGCATTAATTACCGGCGGCAGCCGTGGAATCGGCAGAGCAACAGCCGTTGCTTTCGCCAAAGCCGGTGCAGATGTAATCGTGACCAGCCGGAAAATATCGGATCTGGAGGAGGTGGCCGCGGAGGTGGAAAAACATGGCCGGCGATCTTTGGCCGTGGCCGCACATGTGGGGCGGATGGATCAGATCCGGGACCTGGTTGAAAAAGTTGTGGCAGAGTTCGGCCGAATCGACATTCTGGTCAACAATGCCGGAACCAGCATTGCCGCCATGGCCATTGATGTGGAGGAAAAGGCCTGGGATGCGCTGATGAATATCAATCTCAAGGGCGCTTTTTTCCTGAGCCAGGCAGTGGCCGGGATTATGAAGGAAAAGGGCGGGGGGACGATCATAAACGTTTCTTCCATCAACGGTTTCAGCCCTGCGGTTCCCACCTGCACCTATGCCATCAGCAAAGCCGCCCTGGTTATGGCCACAAAGGCGCTGGCCAAGGAGTGGGCGGATTTTAACATCCGGGTCAATGCCGTTGCTCCCGGTGCGGTGGAAACCCGCCTGCTCAATGCCATCTGGCATGACAAAAGCGAGGATGAGGCAAGGCAGGTCAAGGCATCCTTATCCGAAAGCATCCCCCTTAAAAGAATCGGCGAGCCCGATGAAATCGCAAATGTCATGATTTTTTTGGCATCCGGGGCATCAAGCTATGTGACCGGCCAAACCATTATCGCAGACGGCGGGGCCCTGATATAAAGGGTCTACGCGAAATTCCCGGCGGCTGAAATGCTCGGTTTCAATATATAAAAAACCAATCAGAATGGCACCGTAAAACGTTTTGAGACTGCTATAATCGCCAAACAATAAAAAATAACTTATTGATTTTACTTAACACTTAATCATTTCATCATTTAACACTTAACATTACCGGTAAAAAAAATTTTTTACAGGCGCATCAATCATGGAGACAGGAAACAGGTAAATGCAGATTTTGGACAATTTTCAGCCGCAGATCAATACCGCGGAAATCAGAAAAAGGCTGCACCTGAGTGCTGACAGCCCTGAATGGCAGAGCGTGGAAAATACGGTTCAGGAGGTTGCCGGCCTTATCCGGCCCAAGTGTGCTTACAAAGAGTGCCATGTTGACCAAAAAGACGATAAGAGCGTAACCGTGGAAGGTGTGCGTTTTCAAAGCCGGGTCCTGAGAAAAAACCTGGAAGCCGCCCGGCGGGTCTTTCCCTTTGTCATCACCATCGGTGCTCAGCTCGAGGAAACGGCCGCGGCGCAGAGCGATTATCTCGAACAATATTATTTGGACACCATCGCCAATGTGGCCCTCCAGGATGCGATCCAAAGCGTGTGCGCCCGGCTCCGGGAGCAATATCATCTGGAAAAGCTGTCTTATATGAACGTGGGCTCGCTTGAAGACTGGCCCCTTTCCCAGCAGCGGCCCCTGTTTTCCCTTCTGGGCGATGTGGAGGAGGCCATCGGCGTGCGGCTGTCATCGAGCATGCTCATGCATCCGTCAAAATCCGAATCCGGGATTTTTTTCCCCACAGAAGTCAGCTTTTTTAATTGTCAGCTGTGTCCGCGAAAGGACTGCTCTTCCCGAAAAGCGGCCTTTGACAGGGAAATGGCCCTTGAGTACGGGGTTGCGGAATAATTTTGATGGCGCCGTAAAAAGTCCAATATCTGCGTTACGCGCAATTTCTCAGAATTTCACGTACGGATAAGTACGCTGCATTCTTCGAAATTGCGCAAGCCTTGATCTTGAACTTTTTACGGCGCCATCTGAAATCTGACTTTCAAGGAAGTCCAAGGACGGGGTCGGTTTGTAAGCGACATTGAGCGTTTACAGAAACCTCTGTAAACGGTCAGGAGCGAAAAAACTGACCCAGGCCGCAGGGTTTCCTTCCTGTAAAAACAGCGGCCGCGGTAAAAAGCTTTTTACGGTACCATCAATTTTGGTAAACCCGAACAAAGGAGGAATCAAATGCTCAAGCTTGGTGAAAAAGGCGCTATTATACAACGGGACAAGGAAACCTATGCCGTGGCCCCCCATATTCCATGCGGTGTTGTCACACCCGAACTTTTGCGAAAGATTGCTGACGTTGCGGAAAAATACAACGCGCAGGCCTTAAAGATTACCAGTGCCACAAGAATTGCCATTGTGGGGCTCAGGGAAGAAGATATTGACAATGTGTGGAAGGATCTGGACATGAGCCCCGGGGCGGCTGTGGGATTGTGTGTGCGCAGTATAAGGGCCTGTCCGGGAACGACTTTCTGCAAGCTTGGACAGCAGGACGCCCTGGGCCTGGGCATGGAACTCGACAAGCGGTACCATGGGGTGGATCTTCCGGGGAAATTGAAAATGGCCGTATCCGGATGCCAGATCAACTGCGCGGAATCCTGGGTTCGCGACGTGGGTTTATTCGGGAAATCCGCCGGATGGACCCTGGTGATCGGCGGCAATGTGGGTACCCATCCCCGCATCGCCCATGAACTGGCAACAGAGCTAAGCGATGAACAAGCCCTTGAAAAAGTCAGCCAGGTCATTGAATATTACAAACAAAACGCCTCAAAAGGAGAGCGTCTGGGCAAAATGATCGAGCGAATGGGATTTGATACGGTCAGCGCCGCCCTTTGTTAGCCGGAGCGCCTGGTGTGAGCAGATGCATCCAGTGCAAAAAGCCGTTGTGATACAGGTTGTTGAATGCTAAGTTACCGGGTTGTTGGATCTGTTCATTCAATTCATTTCAAAACCCGGGAGAAAAACAGCTTGGTTACCGAAATCACAGCACAGGCGCTTGATACGCAGCGCTTTATCAATGAAAAGGCAGAGGAAATCAAAGAGACCGTCGGGGACGGATGGGCCATCAACGCGCTTTCCGGCGGGGTCGATTCGTCCACGGTCACGCTGCTCGGGCACCGCGCACTCGGCGATCGTTTAAAGACGGTATTTATCGAAAACGGGCTCATGCGGGCGGGCGAAGCCGAACAGGTTGTCGGGTTTTTCCGCGATCTCGGCGTTCCTGTTGAAGTGGTTGACGCGCGCGAGGCGTTTTTCGCAGCACTCAAGGGTGTAACCGACCCGGAGGCCAAACGTGAAGCCATCACCCAGACCTTCTACCGCGATGTATTCGGCCGTCTGGTCCGGGAAAGCGGGGCAAAGCACCTGCTTCAGGGGACGATTCTGACCGACATCGACGAGACCGTGGCCGGGATCAAGCGCCAGCACAACGTGTTTGAACAACTGGGCATTGACCCGCAGAAGGCGTTTGGTTACAGCATCATCGAACCTTTGATCCAGCTGCGCAAGGCCGGGGTTCGAAAGATGGGCAAGGCCCTGGGACTGCCCGGCGAGTTGTTTAATCGCATTCCGTTTCCGGGGCCGGCCCTTGCGGCCCGGGTCATCGGCGAGGCCACACCGGAGCGCATTGAGACGGTCCGCAGGGCAACCGCGATCGTGGAGCAACATCTCTTTGAATGCGGCGCCTTTCAGTACATGGCCATCCTTCACGAAGACCGGGTGACCGGAATGCGCGACGGAAAACGCGATTTCGGCCGGCAGATCGAGGTCCGCTGCTGGGACAGCGTGGATGCGCGCACGGCCACGCCGACCCGCCTTCCGTTTGATACCCTTGAAAAGCTGGCACAGGAGATTGTCGCCGCCGTACCCGGCGTGGTCAGCGTTTCCTACAATATTGCCGCCAAACCCCCGTCCACCATAGAAGCCGTGTAGTCCAACAGGCAAATAACAGCCATTCACCCAATCAATCCCCGGTTTCCTGTTGCAGAAGGGGGAGCGAGAGGGTGGGGGTGTTGGTTCATTCGAATGGAAAGGACTTTCCTCATGATGTTTTCACAACGTGTTTTTTGCGGGCAATTGACGGCAGATGACCTCGGCCGCAAGGTGCAGCTGGCCGGCTGGGTCGATGCCCTCCGGGATCATGGCGGCCTGCTTTTTGTCCACCTGCGCGACCGCAGCGGCATTATGCAGATCGTGTTCAGTCCCGATGTTGTCCCGGATGTCTGCCAAAAAGCGGCGCTTCTGCGCGCCGAATACTGCATTGCGGTGAAAGGCGAAGTCACAAAGCGGCTGGCGGGCACGGAAAATCCCCATATTGAAACCGGAACCATCGAGCTGGTGGTCACGGAGCTGACCGTGTTGTCCGAATCCGATGCACTTCCGTTTTCAGTTTCGGAAAAGACCATGGTCGCGGGTTCGGCATCCACGGCCGGGACAGGCCGGGTGTCTGAGGATTTGCGGCTCCAGTATCGTTACCTGGACATGCGCCGCCAGTCCATGCGGGACAATGTGATGCTGCGTCACCGCATCTTCAAATGCGTTCGGGATTTTCTTGACGAAAATGGTTTTCTCGAAATCGAGACGCCGATGCTCACGGCGAGCACTCCCGAAGGGGCGCGCGATTACCTGGTCCCCAGCCGGGTCCATCCGGAGAATTTTTATGCGCTGCCCCAATCCCCGCAGCTGTTCAAGCAGCTGCTCATGGTCGGCGGCATGGAGCGCTATTTTCAACTGGCCCGGTGTTTCCGCGACGAGGACCTGCGCCCCAACCGGCAGCCGGAATTCACCCAGCTCGACCTGGAGGCCTCGTTCATTGACGAGGAATTCATCTATGACCTGATCGAAGATCTGACCGTGAAGATGTTTGCCATCGGCGGGATTTCCCTGTCCCGGCCGTTTCCCCGCATGACCTGGGCCGAGGCCATGGAAACGACCGGTTCCGACCGGCCGGACCTGCGCTTTGGACTGTGCTTTGAGGACGTCACCGACCTGTTTGGCGATACCCATTATTCGATTTTCAGGCAGATCATTGCACGCGGCGGCTGCATCAAGGGAATCAATGTCAGGGGCCAGTCCGGAAAGCTTTCCAAGAACGTGCTGCAAAACGAGTATGCCGCGGAAATCGCCCCTTTGTTCGGCGCCAAGGGAATGACCTGGATGCGCGCAGAGGGGGGACGGCTCGAATCCAACATCGTCCAGTTTTTCAGCAACGAGGAACTCGAGGGTCTTAAACAGCGCTTTGACGTGGCTGACGGCGATGTCTTGATCATGGTGGCTGACGCCTCCTACGCCGTGGTCACCTCGGCGCTCGGCCAATTGCGCCTGCACATGGCCGACCGGCTCGGGCTGATTCCCGAAGACACGTATTGCCCGGTCTGGATTACTGAATTTCCACTGTTTGAGGCCACAGAGGACGGGGAGGTCACCTCCAGCCACCATCCCTTTACCGCGCCGGACCGCACCGATTTTGATCCGGAAAATATCGAGGAGCTGCTGGCCCTGCGCTCGCGCGCCTACGATCTGGTCATAAACGGCGAGGAGCTGGGCGGCGGCAGCATTCGCATCAACGATCGGGCGGTGCAGCGCAAGATTTTCACCGCCCTCGGGCTGACCAAAGAGGAGACAAAGCAGAAGTTCGGCTTCTTTTTGCGGGCATTTGATTTCGGGGCACCTCCGCACGGGGGACTGGCCCTTGGCATGGACCGCACGGTTTCGATGATCCTCAAGACCCCATCGATCCGCGAGGTGATTGCATTTCCGAAAAACCGCAGCGCGGCCTGCCCGCTCACGGGCGCCCCTTCTTCGGTAAAGCGCGAACAGCTTGCCGAGCTGGGCCTGCTCAACCTTGGCGGAAAGGATGTGCTGCCCGGCACGGCGGAAAAGGAAAACGATATTGACCGTATTTCCTGGGTGTCGCGCATCGGCATTGCCGAAGATGAGCGCCCTGTAATGGAAAAGATCCTGGCGCAGGCCGAAACCATGGCCCGGCTTGCCGCCGATAATGCAGGCAGCGAGGCGCCGATCCGAACCGTTGCCCCGGCTGCCGCCCGCATGCGCCCGGGAATCGAGGCAAAGCGCTCGCCCCTTGGCGAATCCGGGCAGCTCTTAAAAAGCGCTCCGGCGGTAAAGGGGAATTACTTTAAAGTCGCCAGTATTCTGGAATAGGAAAGAAACATATGGAATCGATATTTTTTTATCGCGACCCGGATGCCGCCGGCACCGGCAGCGGCCCTTTGCAGGGGTTAAATATGGCCATTCAGCCCAATGTTTTGGTGAAAGGCTGGCCCACGGACGCCGGTTCCAACGCCCTGGCCAATTTTACTGCACTGGATGACGCCGCCGTTATCGGGCGGCTCCGTGAAGCCGGGGCCCTGCTTTGCGGCTCGACCCGGATGAGCGAATTCGGATTCAGCCTTGACGGGAGCCGGGCGGGGGAAGCCTTGAAAGAAAACGCCGCGGATGCGGAAATGGTCCTGGACCTGATGGGAGAAAGCCGACTGGCTGCCGCGCGCGCAGGTGTCTGCGGTTTCAAGCCGAGTTACGGCATGGTTTCAAGTATCGGTCTGGTCGGCCTGATCCCGTCCATGGAATGCTGGGGACTGCTTTGTCGCGATCCCGGCCGGATTCGGGAGATTTTGGGCACTATCGCAGGCCCTGATCCCCTGGATTTTTCGCTTTCCGATGAGCCGGCCCCGGATTTTTCCGCCCGGGCAATCGAGCCGGGAAAAACACGCATCGGTATAATTCCAGAAGCGGTCAGCGGGCTTCCGGGGGATTGCAAAAATGCGTTTGAGGCGGCAGTGGATGAATTCAAGCAGGCCGGTTTTTCCGTCCGGGAATTTTCCCTGCCGGATATGGGACTTTTTCCCCTGGTGCACAATATCGTCGGCTCCGTGGAGGCGTCTTCGTGTGCCGGGCGCTATGATTCGGTGCGTTACGGCCGGCGCGTACCCGGGGCCAAAAACTGGAATGAGATGTTTTTACGATCCCGGGGCGCGGCATTCGGCACCCTGGTCAAAAGCTATTTGTTTCAGGGGGCCTATTTCCAGTTTGAACGCTTTGAGGCCTATGAAGACGCCTGCCGTATCCGGACGCGCCTGATCGCGGACATGCAAAAGCTTTCCGGGCAGGCGGATTTTTTCATATTTCCGGCCGCCGCTGCCGGCAATTCCGATCCAGGGGATTTTCTTGGCGATATCTATGAACAGTTCGCCGCTACACTTTTTGCCAATGTCACGGGTCAACCCGCGCTTTACCTGCCGCCGGCATCCGGGACGAGTGCTTCGGGGTTCCAGCTGACAGGGCCGAGATTCAGTGATGCGCGGGTGCTTGCGCTGGGCGAACATCTTGTGAATCTGCGGCAGGGAGGAAACGGGTAATGGAATTTGAAGCCATCATTGGATTGGAAATTCATGTCGAGCTCAATTGCGCCACCAAACTGTTCTGCGACTGCCCCAACCGTCCCGGCGACGAACCCAACGCAAATACCTGTCCGACCTGCCTGTGGTTTCCGGGCGCCGTTCCTCCCAGGCTGAGCAGGGATGCCCTTGAAAAAGCAGCACTGATCTGCCTTGGGCTGGGAGGTGAACTCCAGCCGGTAAGCGCTTTTGACCAGAAGGTTTACTATTACCCGGACCTGCCCAAGGGCTATCAGCTTTCCCAGGCCCACCTTCCCCTCTCGCGCGGCGGAGGCATTGATATCACGGATAAAAACGGCAAGCCCAAACGGCTGCGCATTCATCATATCCACATGGAAGAAGATGTGGCCCGGCTGGTGCATGAAATGGAAGGGCGCCTGCCCATCAGCCTGGTCGATTTCAACCGGGCCGGTGCGCCGCTGGTGGAAATCGTTACCGAGCCGGATTTTCGATCCCCCCACGATGCCATGGAATTTTTAAAGGCCCTGCGTACGCAGGTGCGGTATGTCGGTTCGTCTGAATGCAGCATGGAAAACGGCACCATGCGAGTGGATGCCAACATCTCCGTTCGTCCCCGGGGGACCGAACAGATGAACACCAAAGTGGAGGTCAAGAACATGAACTCCATCCGCCACGTTGGCGATGCCATCGCATTCGAGGTTGACCGCCAGGGTGCGGCCGTGAACGCGGGAGAGGCCGTGGTGCTTCATACCCGGCTTTGGGATCCGGAAAAGAAGGCCACGGTGATGATGCGCGCCAAGTTCGAGGGTCCCTGCGTGCCTGACCCCAAGGTGCCGGCCATCGAGCTGACGCCCGAATATATCGAAGCGTTGCGGCAGCGCCTTCCGGAAATGCCTGCGGCCCGGGCCGAACGCTTTGTCGCCCAACACGGGCTCACCAGCGAGGAAGCGGTGTTTTTGACTTCAGATCCGGAGGTGGCTGTTTATTTTGAGGCGCTGATTGAACAAGGCGCTGCCGCGCGCACGGCCATGCACTGGCTCACCACCCAGCTGATGCCGGCGGCCAGGCAACGGGGGCAGGAACCGGGGCAAACGCCGGTGACCCCGGCCCGGCTTGCCGGACTGCTCAGGATGCTGTCAAAAGATGAGATCAATGCCAAGGCAGCGCGCGAGGTCTTAACGCATATGTTTGACAGCGATGAATCCCCGGAAGCCATTGTTTCCGCCCGGGGCTTTGCCCAGGTCTCGGATTCCGATGAACTTGACTCCCTGATTGACAAGGTGCTGGAAGAGCAGCCCGATGCGGTCGCCAAGGTCCGGGGCGGTCAGAAAAAGGCCCTGGGTTTTCTTGTCGGCCAGGTCATGCAGGCCTCGGCCGGCAAGGCCAACCCGAAAATCGTCCAGAAATTGCTGGCAAAAAAGCTGGGGACGAATTGATCGGGTCATGGGCTTTCTTGCCCCTGGCTATCAGATTTACAAGCGTTTAAACACGACAATGCCATTTTTGCGCCACTCGTCTATCAGGCGGCAGGTTTCCAGATCCGGCAGGAAACTGGAATCAATGATATCTTTCAGGACGGAATTGCTGCGGATTGCCTTTAGCAGCCGGAATTTAGAGGGATCCTTGTGAATCTCTTTTTGCGCATCCAGGCTGTTGCCGGAAATAAGAACACTGATGGCGGAAAGATCGGTTTTCAGGTTTCGCCGCCATACAATTTCGGCCTCGGCCTCCTGGATTAGATCCGGGAGGGGGGCATCAATGCGCCTGTTGATTTCAAGCGGGCCCTGGGTTTCACTGTATGAACCGCCATGCTCGGAGAAAATCCGAAAAAGCGCCTTTTTGCCGGTTGCTTGTCCGAAACCGGCGTTTGCAATCCTTCCGTCCTCAATATAGATCCAAGCTGGCTTTGAACGCCCCCGAATGCTGATCGTGCCGGTAAATGAATTTTTTTCCATGTGTTTCAGCCGGTCAATGAGTTTTCCTTTTACACGATCATCTTCCCGCGGCGATCCGGGACTTTCCGGTAAAATTTCCAGTTCCGCCTTTTGGCCGGCCTTTTGCTCGGTGACGATTCCGCAGTTGATCAGGTCGGCTATCGCGGCCGCTGCCCGTACCCGGCTGATGCCGGCACTGCCTGGAATTTCATTAATGGTTTGGCCGCTTCTGATCAGATTCATTATGCTGCGAAGTGTTTCAGCTGAAATCCGCTCCACGACATGGCCGGGAACCGCGGATGTCTGCAGGGTAAGCCGGACCTCCATTGAACTGACCAGGGGCCGAAGGTCAGCCGCCTCATCGAGCAGGCGGGAAGCCTCCATCAGAAGATTCATATTTTTTTGCCGGATTTTTTGGCTCGGGATCGTGTCGTGGATATTGAATTTGAAAAATCCATCGGACTGGGCCGCAAGGTCGTAAAAGGCCTCTTTGCCGTCAAGGTCTCCGGAGACCGCGTTGATCACCTGCCCCTCCTTGATATAGACGGCTCCGTTGACCCCGCCGGAAGGAGACAGCAAAAAAAGTGTTCCGGTTTTTTCATTGAATTCAATCATCTGGATCACCTCGATCAAGCCGATCCGGGCAAGACTTCCCTCGATATCCACATCCGCCTGCAAACCCCGCAGCCTGGCGGTCTTTTCCATTACCTTGTTAATGGCCTGCAAAATATCGGCAGGTTTAAACGGCTTCACTATGTATTCGTCCGCCCCCATGCGCAAGCCTTTAAGCTGATCCACAGGGTCGTCTTTTACCGAAAGGAAGATAAATGGAATGTCAGCGGTGTCCGGTGATTCGCGCAGTTTTGCACAAAGCTCAAACCCGCCCATTTCCGGCATTATGACATCAGAGATGATGAGGTCGGGCTGTGCGATGCTGATTTCATTCAGCGCAACCCTTCCGTTTTCGGCCTGCCATGTTTGAAACTCACGCTTTCGCAAAATATTTTCCAGAAAGAAGCGCGTTGTTGGGTCATCGTCGATGACCATGACTTTTGTGCAGGAGTTGTAGGCTTTTACAAAGGCAATAAGGTCATTTATCTGCTCATCTTCGGCCTCGATAAACTCTATCCCGGTAAGGTAAAAACTGGAATTATCGGGCTTGCGGGTATATACGATCCGGCCTTTTATTTGCAGATTGTTTTTTTTTAAGACAGGTATGATAAGGACAACATATGAACCCAGAAGGGGTTTTTGGCTCTCCAAAAGGGCCCCGCCCTGACTCAGATTTAGTTTTCGCCCCTCCCCGCGGTCGAGCTTGTTTTCCTTTTCATCAAACAAAGTATATTCTATAAAACTTGAGGTATTGATTCGGGGATACCTCCGTTTTTCATTGATGCTGTCCTGAACATGCTTTTTGCTCATAAGCTCCGTCCTGTATTGTGCATTGAATGATGCACATTTCCATATGCAGAAATTTTTGCAAAAACCGTTGCCTTTTGGGTTGTGAAAGCAACAGTGGTTGCGCATTTTTGAAATTTGTCCCATGGCGGTCCCAACAGTCAAGACAATTTTTCAGCTGGCATCCGAATAATTTTATGAGGCCTTTGGATCCCGGGGCCGGAAAGCCCTGCGGGGCCGCAACCGGCCGGACAATTTCGGAATTTGCCGGGCAATTCGAGACCCCCGGCATTGCAATCTATCAGGGACACATTTGCTGCATGGATACGGATCGGATTTTTTCAACCAATGTGTTTTCAAGCAGGCAGCTCGCCCGGTGCATGGCGGATTTTCAGCAGAACCCATGTGAGCATGCTGATGATCAGCATGGCATAGGCAATGGTAAATGGTGTGTGAAGAAAGGATTTTACAATTCGGATCCGGGCTGTGATTCCTTCCGGCCCGTATTCAAATCCGCGCAGGATCACGTGTATGCCTCCATGGCTCATGGGTGCAAGCATTCGGATGTTTCCGGTTCGCACACGCTGCTGGTTGCAAACCAGGCAATCAGTTCGGCTGCAAAATCTTTTCCAGCAGGCCGGATATGCAATTTTGCTGACTGATATCTGCAACTTCCGCCCTGAAACAAAAATGGGTCTGAACCTGTTTTGCAAGGGGCTGCCGGACCACCCATACCTGTAGCGGTGCGGAAAGCTGCAGCAGACTGTGCAGGCAGGACGCCCACCCCTGGCCTTTGAGTTCCAGGGGGCCGACTTCGTCCACGATGATAAGGTCCGCTCCGCAGCACCTGCGGATTGACAGGGCGTTTTTCCCTTTTTCCATGCTCAGGGCATCAAACATGTAGGGGATGGGCCGCAATCCCGGCACCCGCATGGAAAGAAGATGCCTGCGGCCTGTATCCAGCTCAAGGAGTTCAAAACCGCTACGCATGTTGTTTTTCCAGAGACCGGGGCATGCAATGCCTGCAACCTGTCGTCCGCGGCACCGGGTTTGCCTGGCCAGCTCCAGAATAAAACCGGTTTTGCCTGAATGCCTGTCGCCTGTCAGCAATATCATCGGCGAAATTCCATGACCGGCATAAAATGTTTTTGTCCTCCGGTCAGCCTTGATTCCACAAGCGGCATGCCGTAAAGCCGGCTGAGCTGTTTTTGCGTGAGAACAGATTCCGCGTCTCCCTGAGCGACTGCATGCCCGGCTTCAAGAAGAACGACCCGATCGGCCACCGCGGCAACGGCATTGGGGTTGTGCATGGAGGCCAGTACGGTCAGATTCTGATCCCGGCACAATTTGCGGATTTGATACAATAGATGGTATTGATTGTGGAAATCCAAATGATTTGTGGGTTCGTCTAAAAGCATTACCGGCGCTTGCTGGGCAAGGGCCCGGGCCACGGTGGCCAGCTGGCGCTCACCTCCGGAGATTTGATTTACCCGGCGCTTTGCCAGATGGGCTGCACCAAGCAGTTCAAGGGCCTGCCAGGCGGTTTTTTCATCTTCGGCGCCCGGCATGGCAAAGCCGCTCAGGTGGGGGTTCCGCCCCATGAGCACGAGGTCGAGCACGGTGAACGGAAAGATCTGATCTGATTCCTGCGGAACCAGGCTGATGCATTTTGCCCGGGCAGTGCCGTTTACAAGGTGAACCGGATTGTTATCGACCATGATTTCTTCGCTTTCCGGGTGAAGTATCCCGCATAAACAGTGCAGAAGGGTCGTTTTTCCGGATCCGTTGCGTCCCAGAAGGGCACAGAAACTTCCTTTGGGCACATCAAGACTTACCTGATGCAGGACACGGGTGCCATTGTAGGCAAAAGTGATATTTGTGCAAACAAGGCTCATATCCATCCCCTTGCCCGATTTTGATACAGTAAATAAGCAAAAAGCGGGCCCCCTGCCATTGCTGTCAGTATGCTAACCGGGAGTTCGGCTGCAGTCAGGCTTCTTGCGGCAAGGTCGGCGGCAAGCAGAAAAGCGCCGCCCATCAGCGCAGTGACCGGTATCATCACCCGGTGATCAGGGCCGGACAAGGTTCTTGCCATGTGCGGAATCACAAGGCCGATCCATCCGATCTGGCCGCAGGCCGAGACGATCACGGCCACCATCAGCGAACTGATGCTGATGAAAAAAATCCTGTAACGCCTTGGGTTCAGCCCCAGGGAGGTGGCCTGGACTTCTCCCAGGGAAAGAATATTGAGTTTGAAACGCAGCAGGTGAACCAGGCTCAGCCCCATCAGCATCACCGGGGCCATCAGGCGCACATCCGCCCATGAGCATCGGTGCATGCTGCCCATGACCCAAAATACGATGGCCGGCAGCTGGCTGTAGGGGTCAGCCGTGTATTTCAACACCATCAGAAGGGCATTGAACATGGATGTGACCACAAGGCCTGCCAGGATCAGGACCAGAACCGGGCGCACTGCCACAGCCCTCGCAATGCCGGCGGCAAGTCCCACGGCGCTTAAGCCGAATGCAAAAGACAGCGTGCGGACAATCCCGAAGGGACTGCCGGGTAGAATCAATCCCAGGGCCGCACCAAATGCGCACCCGGCTGAAACCCCGAGGATATCCGGAGAAACAAGCGGATTTCGAAACAGCCCCTGATAGACTGCCCCGGAAACGGCAAGCCCGGTTCCGCCCAGCACGGCAGTTAAACTGCGGGGCAGGCGCACATCAAAAAAAACAAGTGATTTTGGGCTTGGTGCAAGGCTGCCCTGCGCAATCCAGTCCCGGATCCAGCCGGCAGCATCTGCAAAAGAGATGTGCATCTGTCCGCTAAACAGGGAAAGGAAAAAGAGCAGAACCAAAAGCGAACCCAATATCCATATTGTTTTCTGATTATTCATGATCCCGGGTTTCTGCCTGGCACATCCTGATTCCGGACGGGATGCGCCGGATCTTTGCGCTTCATTTTGTCATTGAGATGACCGCCCATTTTGGTGAAGCTTTGATCAAAAAGGGTTTCGTGAAAATCATTGATCTCATGGATCAGGCATATGTCTTCAAATTGCTCCGCATAAAGCCTGTTCCCGAGCCACAGCACCCCCAGGACCGACAGGGGTGAGGGAAAATCCCAGGGCGACAGGCTGGAAGGAAAAACATGGATTTCATTTTCCCGGACTGCCGGCAGAAGAGAAAACTGCCGCCGGTTTATAAATGTTTTTGCCTGAAGGCGGCTCATGGGGCTGATGACAATGCTCTCCGGAGCCCAGATCATGAGCTGTTCCGGGGAAATTTGTTTAAAATGGCCGTGAAGTGCATGGGCTGCATTGATGCCGCCGGCCAGATGAATCATCCGGTCCTGGAGCATGCCGGAAGGAGATGTGGACAAAAATCCGGAAGGACCGGCATAATATACTGTTTTGCGTTCCTCCGGATCCAGATTCTGCACCCGTTTTCCGACCCGTGCCAGCACCCGCTCCATTGCCTGGATGACCGCATCGGCCCGCCGGGGTTTTCCAATGGCCGAAGCCACCATAATCAGTGTCTGCTTTATGGACGCAAAGGTTTCCGGTGCAATCACCACGGCCGGGCAGCCGGAATTTTGGAGCCTGTCGGCCATCTGAACGTCTGTTTTCTGATAAGACAGAATCACCAGATCCGGATCCAGGCTGAGCACGGTTTCAAGATTGATTCCGCTGGATTTGGAGCCAACGCCCGGCAGATCCGCCATCTCCGGTGCCACGGCCAGAACCAGGGGATCGTGCCGCGACGAGTTGTCAAGCCCGACAAAGGCGTCTGCCCCTTTCAGGCACAGCACCATCAGCGTTGCGGGTTTAAACGTGGTCACCAGGCGGCTGACATTGTCGGGTATTTTGACTTTCCGCCCTGCTGCATCGGTTATGATTCTTTCAGCGCGGACCCGGGATGCCGTCATGACCAAAAGACAGCATGCGACGATTATAAGAAATAATTTTTTCATATGTCCAAAAACTGATGGCACCGTAAAAAGTCTGATTTCAGATGGCGCCGTAAAGTTCAAGATCAAGGCTTGCGCAATTTCGAAGAATGCAACGTACTTAGCTGTACGTGAAATTCTGAGAAATTGCGCGTAACGCAGATATTGGACTTTTACGGCGCCATCAAAAACTGGCTTTGAGCCCGGCAATGGCATTTCTGCCCGGGGCGGGAAAACCAATTTCCGATTCATAATCTTTGTCAAACAGGTTTTCGCATTCAAGCCAGGCGGTCAACTTCTCGGTAATTTGTTTTGATATCCGGCCGTTGACAGTAAAATAATCTTTTGTGTTTGTCATTTCCTCGGCTGGTTTTGCAGGGGTGGGCAGATCTTCATAGATCTTGTCCACATAAATCCCGCGCAGGTTCAGCCGGGCGTTTATCCATGGAATCAGCCCATCAACGCCAATGACAAACTTGTTTTCCGGCACACCTGCGACCTTTTCCGTAACGGCTATGGCGCTTTTATTTTCAGCATTATTGTAGGTATAATCAATACTAGCGCTCAAATCCGGGATAGGGGTGTAGCTGAGCCCGATTTCGGCGCCTTTCATTTCAACGTCTTCAACGTTGATGTAGACATCGTCTCTGAAATCATCCTCCTTATAATCCCTGGAGATCCAGTCGGAAATATCATGATAAAATCCTTCAACCCGCAGATGAAAAACCCCGGCAAAGGTTCGCTGGACACCCAGTGTATAATTGATGCTCTGCTCGGAATCCAGATTCGGGTTGCCGGAGTTTCCGGAGTATAGTTGGTTCAGGGTTGGAAAACGGGTTTTTTTCGCCACCGAACCATATACCCGGGTGGTATCGGTAAATTGCCAGTTCAGTCCGGCCATGGGATTGAATTCCGCGCTGGTGTCCGTGTCGTCCAGATCCATTTGCCCGGCAAACAGGTCATTTTCGTCAAAAACGGTTTCTTCGGCATCATTGACTTCAAACCAGTCATAACTGGCTCCGATCACGGCCGTCAGGCCGTTGTCAGAGAAAAACTCATGCTCCGTGCCCACCGAACCGATATAGGATTCGAGCTCATTAAACGGCAGATTCGCACCGGCCCGGTCTTTGTGAATGTCTTGCTTATAGTGAACCGAAATATGGCCCGTGTACCAGGCGGCCGGGTCAATATCGGCAATCATGGAGCCGCCCACGTACCTGTCATCGTATGTACTTGTGGCAATTTTTTCGGTTAAACCGGGACCCGCATAAAAGACGTAATCATCCTCGTGTTCATGGTAAAACAGTTTGCCCCTCAGGGTGAGCCAGGAAACAATATTCTGCCTGCCGCTGAAATCAATGCCCCAGTCGTCATAGTTTTTAAATCGGCGGAAGTTTGAAAACCCCGCATCATCTCCCTTGGAGGGAAATACCTTGTACTCATCTGTTTGAAAGGGATTGCCCCTTTCGGCCTGCATCATGTGCATACTGACAAAATATTCAGAATGTTGAGAAGGGGTGATGCCAACCCGGCCCCAGAAAGCGTCCTGCTCTGAATCCGCGTTGTTTCTGAAACCGCCGTCCTCCGTGACCACCGGATCTCCCATAAATGGGCGGGCCGGTGTGGCCGGTTCAGGATCAAAATCGTCTGACATCCGGAAGCCATCGGTTTCACGCCGGCTGTAGCTGAGCCAGTAGTTGACTTTTCTGACCTGGTTTCCGTGGGACAATGCCGTTCGGTAGGTGCCGTTTTCACCGATTTCCTGGGTAAAGCTGAATGTTGGGTCCTCGGTGCCTTTTATGGTGACCACATTGATGACGGCGATCTGGGTGTTGGCGCCGTAGAGCACTGAAGGGGCGTTTTTGGTAATTTCAATTTTGGAGATCATTTCCGCCGGAATCTGATCCAGGTTCAGCTTGCCGTAGTAGGTTTCATAAAAGGGAATGCCGTCGATTAAAAACAATGATTTCTCAGTGCCAAACCCGTGTATGGAGATTTCCGGCTCATTTTTACTGCCGCGGGTCACTGTGATGCCGGGGGCAAAACCCAAGGCCTGGGCAAGGGTTTTGCTCCCGGTTGCCGCAATTTCTTCCTGCTCCATTTCATGGTTGATGGCGATATCCTCGACTCCGGTTTTTTGACCCTTCACCACAATTTCACCCAGTTCAAATACAGGCTCACTGCCGGGCTGTGCCAGAATCCAGCCGGGGGCCAGCAGAATACATAAAAATCCGGTTAAAAGTGCTCCGGTTTTTTCGTGCATGCCATTCTCCCTGAAAACGGTTGACAGTAAATGCGGAGGCCGAATGAATCGTTATGCTAAATTTAGCATAACGATTCATAAACGACGTGTTTACTTCTGTCAACCAGAAATCCATGGGATTGGCGAAGCCTTTTTTGGATTCCCAAATCTGCGGACGACAAGGGGGGGGGGTAAAACAGAGCTGCGAATGAAAAATTTTTTGCCGGCTTTGATTCCTGCGTTCTGCACGGCTGTGCAGTAAAAGGAGTGGTTGCTGCCTGATGGTTTGTTTGTCGTTGGATGCAGACTGCATTTATTCCGGTTCTGATTCCGGAGGACTCGCGCCTGCGATTTTGATATTCAATATGTTTTCAAGCTGCTTAAACTGGTCGTCGGTCTCGTGTTCAATATCCTGCTGCAGTCGTGTAAAGGCATGGACGAGCTCTTCGGCCAGCGGGGTCAGGCAGGAGCCCCCTCCGGCGGCCCCTCCGATTCGTTTTTCCAGCAGCTGGGCGCCCAGGCGCTCTTCGGTGGCATGGATCCTTGCCCATACCGCCCTGTAGCCCATTTTCAGCTCCTTGGCCGCGGCATGGATAGAGCCGGTTTTTTCAATGGCTTTTAAAATGCGCAGCCTTCCGGAGGCAAACACCACTTTTCCGTCTGCATCCTCAAGCCATATCTTCGAACGGCTGTATAGTTGTTTTGATGGTATTGCCATTTCATTGCTCTTTTGATTTTCAGATTATATCCAGATATTTTTCAGGATTACGCAATCATTGCAGAAAATACAAGTTTATTGATTCCCCTAAGGTTTCAGGCCTGCTGCCGGCACCAGGTCTCCTGTGTGAAAAACAGAAGCACAAGAGAAATCGCCACCCATGCCAGCATCAGGCTGAAGCCTTTTTGATAGGCGGCCAGGGAATATATTTTCACCCCTTCTGACATGCCGCCCTGCCAGCATTTGTCCAGCACCCAGCCCACAGCGGGCTGCAGCAGCATGGGGCCGGCCATCACGCCCATGTTGATCACTCCCGATACCGTGCCGGCAAGCCGCAGGGGAACCGATTCTTTGACAAAGGCAAAACTGACCACCATACATCCCGAGCAGAACCCGGTTGCCAGCAGAATGGCAATCAGGGCATAAACCGGCATGCCGGGCAAAAAAAACAGAATCGCCCATCCGGCCAGGCACAGGCTGCATCCGATGAGATAAAGCCGTTTTCTCCGGCCAAGCCGGTCTGACATCCAGCCAAACACCGGTCCGCCAACAGCCCATGCCACCAGCAGGGCTGAGGTCAGCATTGAAGCATCAGCGGTTGATATGCGGTAATGGGTGGCAAGGTAGGGCACGCCCCAAAGCCCGGTAAATGTAAGGGTTGCGCCCACGATGCCGGCGGGGATAAAAAAAAGCAGGACGGTGTTGCGGGCGGCAAACACTTCGGCCACGTCTTTTCTGATGTTTCTTGACGCAGTGTTTCCGCCGGGACCCTGCTGCGGGGCAGCCGGGTTGGCGTAGCCTTTGCTTCGGGGATCATCCCGGACAAATAACCAGATCATGGCGCCAATGGCGACTGTGCCCCCGGCAATGCCAAGCATAATGCTTTGCCAGGAGTAGATGTTGATTAACATGCGCAGCGGCGGGCCGGCGGATACCGCCCCGATGATGCCGAAAAAAAGCGTCATTCCGGTAACAGCGGCAAAAAGCCGGGGAGCAAACCAGTTGGCTGCCAGCTTGAGCAGGCCCACAAATGCCACGGCCACGGATCCGCCGATCAGCAGTCGGCCCAGACCGGCCCATAAAAACCCCGGAGCGGCTGCAAACAGGACCGTACCCAGGCTTGCGATCAGAGCGCCCGCGGCAAGCAGCCGCCGGGGCCCCAGGGTGTCTGCCAGGATGCCCGTGGGAATCTGCATGGCCACGTAACTGTAGAAATAAAATGCCGAAAGCTGGCCCAGGGCGGCCGCGCTGATGTCAAAATCCCGCATGAGCTCATTTGTCATCACGGCCGGGGCGACCCGGTGGAAAAATGCCATCAGGTAAAACAGCGCAGCCATGGCCCATATGAGCCATGACAGGCGAAGCGGCGGCGGGCGAAGAGATGCGTTGTTCACTGTGTTTGACTCCCTGGTGTTTTCTGGTCTCAAATCCCGGCAGCAGGAGAAAGCCGGGATCGGCCCCTTCCGTGTTTACCCATATTCCCGGCTCAATTCCGCAAAGTCAAGAAGCAAATCTGCCCGCGGATTGTTAGACGAAATTGAACAATAACGAACCAAGGCAGCAGCAGGTCGTTGACATGAGTAATATAAAACAATATGAATATATTTCTGCCAACACGGGCAAATGAAAGGAGACTTTTGCAATGGCTGAACTGATCGTGTTTCACAGCGGAAACTCCAGGTGACTCTCCTGTAAAAAGGCTGTAGGTATAGCCAAAGAAATGCAGGAGAAATTTGGCGACAAACTGGAAACCAGGATTCACACCCTGGATTCTGAAGAGGCAAAGCAGTATACGTTTAAAAGTCCCACTCATGTTTTATTTGAAAATGAATGGGTACCCCTTAAAGTGGCCCTGGACAAAACCAAAATGGAGGCCTTTTTGAATGAAAGGCTTTAAGACAGGTTTTAGGGCAGGGCAACGCAGCGCCAGGCGCACTGCCAGGTTTCGGCCGCGTAACCGGGCAGGGGGCTTTCAAAGACACCATCCAGGCGAAGGTGAATGAGGCGGATGGCCCCGCCAAAGAGGGCGGCTGAGGCGATGACGGGATTCAGTTTCCGGATCTCGCCCTGGTCCATGGCCTGGCCGACCATTTGCTGTACCCCTTCAAAGGGTTTTGATGAGCAGATGGATTTTTCACCTGGCATGAACTCCCGGTGCCTGGCGTATAGAATATAATGCATGGCCGCAGGCGCGGTTTCGGCCATGGCAAAAAGGTGGTCCACAAACGCCCGGCCCCTTTGGTAAAGCCCTGCGTTTTCCTCCATGATCCGGAAGACCGCGTCTGTCATCCGGCCCGCCAGGTCGTGGTAAAGAGCCCGGGCAACGCCCTGTTTGTTTCCGAAATGGTGATAAATTGATCCGATGCTCACGTCTGCGGCGCGCTGGATGTCATGCACAGAGGTGTTGAAATAGCCGCTGTTGTAAAACAGCACCAGTGCAGTGTCCAGGACCTGCCGCTGCCTGTCTTTGGTGGTCAGGGTCTTCACAAGGCTGCAATCCGTCTATTTGACAAAGTCGGGCATGAATGGATAAAGCCGGCAGGCCACGCAAAAACCCGCGGCAGCTTCCAGAAACGCAAAAAGCGCCAGAATTGTCGCAAAGATATAGCTTGCTGCCGGAATCCCAAGCCAATACAGCAGGCCGATCACAAAGGTAAAGACAAACCCGGTTTTTGCAGCAAAGATTTTGGGGCCGGCATTTGTCATTGTTGGTTCTGCATTGAGCATCCGGAGTATGCGCCGGCTTAGCAGGCTGAAAAAACTATAGCCCGGCTTTAAAAATGCCCGGATGAAAAGATCCGCGCCAAGGATCAGGATAACGGCCTTAAAAGGGGTTAACACAAATACCAGCATGCACAGCACTGTGAGTGCGGCATTGACCCTTGCCACTTTTTCATTGATCGTCTCAAAAGAGATGGGACATGCTTGAGCCATCATGACCTTCCTTCATAAATGATTTTTCTGTCATTAGAACGAATATTCATTCTAATGGCAAAAAAGCTTTCTGTCAAGGATGATGTGATTTTTGCCACCATGTTTGACGGTTTAGTAAAATGCTTTTTACCGCGTCCGCTGTTTGTCAGGAAGAAAGCCCTGCGGCCGGGGTCAGTTTTTTCGCTCCTGAGCGTTTACGGAGGTTTCCGTAAACGCTCAATGTCGCTTACAAAGCGACCCCGCCCTTGGACTTCCTTGGAAGTTTTCAGATGGCGCCGTAAAAGTTCAAGATCAAGGCATGCGTGATTGCCGAAGAATGCAGCGTACTTATCCGTACGTGAAATTCTGAGGAATCGCGCATAACGCAGATATTGGATTTTTACGGTGCCATCATGTTTCTTGCATGAAAATTCGGTTAAAGTTACCTTGGTGGAAAATCAATCAACAGGAGGATTTTATGAGTGTTATTGTGGAATTGTCGATTTTTCCCATGGGCAAGGGTGTCAGTGTCAGCCCCTATGTCGCCCGGGCCGTCAAAATCATTCAGGGCAGCGGTTTGCCTTATGAATCAAACCCCATGGGCACCTGCATCGAAGGCCAGTGGCCGGAGGTGGTCAAGGTTGTGGATCAATGCTTTAAAGATTTGCAAAATGACTGCGACCGCATTTATCTGACCATAAAGGCCGACTACCGCAAAGACCGCTCCAATGGCCTTTCCGGAAAAATGGCATCGGTTGAGTCGCAGTTGTAAATGGATGGGGGAAGCGCCTTTTCCATAAGGCTCAGGCAGCGGGGCGCTTGCAATGAAAAACCCACACCCGAAGCATGAAACCGGGCGTGGGTCCGGGAATAGAACTTCTGGTCAAGCCGTTAGCCGGGAACCGACATCGGTGATGCTTTCCCGATATAATCAAGGGTTTCTTCGTACTTGGAGCGCACGTCCACATGGGCATTCTCAATTTCTTTTTTTTGCGGGCTCCAGTCAGACGGACATTCTGTGCGAAGTGATTCGATTTTGTCCTCAAGGTCCTGGATGATAATCTTCATTTCTCCGAAATATTCCCAGACCTTGCCCTTTTGTTCAGTGCTCATTTTGTCTGTCCTGGCGATTACGTCAAATAGCTTGGCCTTCCATGCGGTCAGTTCTGCTGCCATTGAATTGCAATAATCTTTTGGATCCATGAGTACCCCTCCATTTTTTTGTCGTTTATTCAGCATTTTGCCGTTTCAATCGATAATATAAACATGGCGCAGGCGTGCTGCCATTAAATATTGAAAATTTCCACAGTGATGCTGAACGGAGAGGTTGCCGAAAAATAGCGCCCCATTGAAAGCCATGGCTCTCAACGGGGCGCTATTGCGGTCTGTCTGTTTTAAGCCACACAAAGGCTGGCCTGGTCTTGCCGGCTAGTTGCCGGAGGCGGCTGCGTAGGCATAGCTGGGCTTTTTACGCGCCTTGATCTTTTTTCGTTTTTTGTCCAGCTCTTTTTCAAAGTTTTTGGCGTCAAACTCGCTGCCGGGTATCATTTGGCCGCCGATCATAATGTATTCTTCATCTTCAACCCATTGCACCTGTTCTTCCTGGGTGGCCGCGGGCATAAACTTGTTAAACGCCGCGTAGATGATGCCGATGATCGGGGAAAGCCAGCAGGCAAAAGCAAACGGTGCGTAAGCCAGGGTTTCTATGCCCAGGGCGCCTGTGGCAAAGGCGCCGCCTGCGCTCCAGGGAACCAGGGGGTTCATCAGGGTTCCGCCTTCTTCCAGGGAGCGGGAGAGGTTTAGTGCAGACAGGTTTTTGCCCCGGTAAGCAGGGCCGAACATGCGCCCGGGCAGGGCAATGGACAAATAGGGATCGCCGGTGATGATGTTGGTGCCAAATGCGCTTAATGTGCTTGACGTCACCAGGCCGAAACGGCTCTTCACAAACCCGACAATGCTGTGCAGGATCACTTCCAGGCAGCGGGTGCGCTCCAGAATCCCCCCAAAACCCAGGGCAATAATCAACAGGGAAATCACCCACATCATGGATTGAATCCCGCCCTTGCTCAGCAGGGCATCCACTGTCTCCACTCCTGTACTGCTTTGAAAGCCGCTTTGCATCACGGCAAAGATTTCCTTGACACTTGCGCCCTGGCCAATGACGGCCACCAGTCCGCCGGCCACAACACCCACAAAAAGAACCGGAATGGCCGGGAATTGCAGGATCGCCAGGGTGATGACCAAAACAGCCGGCAGCAGCAGCAGGGGGTGCAGCGTGAAGGTATCAGCCAGGGTGCCGGTGATCTGAGTGATATTTTCCGCGACCATGGGCTCTCCGGCAAACCGCAGTCCCAGAAGTATGTAAATCACGCCGGCAATCAGCATGGCCGGCACTGCTGTGGGCATCATGTTTTTGATATGTTTAAAAAGATTGGTTCCGGTAACAGCCGGGGCCAGATTGGTTGTATCGGAAAGCGGAGACATTTTGTCGCCGAAAAAAGCACCGGAAACAATGGCGCCGCCGGTAAGGGGCATGGGCACGCCAAGCCCCTGGCCGATGCCCACCAGGGCAATGCCCACTGTTCCCATTGTACCCCAGGAAGTGCCCAGGGAAACAGAAACAATGGCACAGATGATCATGGCCGCCAGCAGAAAAAAAGTGGGGTTGATCACCTGCAGCCCGTAGTAAATCATGACCGGCACTGTCCCGCTGAGCATCCAGGTGCCGATAATCATGCCCACGATCGTGAGAATGGCAATGGATTGCAGTCCCAGATAAACAACGTGGAAAAGGCCTTCCTCCATATTTTTCCATTTATATCCCTGTGACCAGGCCAGAAGCGCAACAATGGCAATACCAATGGCCAGCGGCACATGGGGAATAAATGCATCAAAGACAAGCAGTTGTACAGCCATCAAGCCCAATGTCAGGGCAACCGGCAGAATTGCCATAAACAGACTGGGTTTAGGAAAATCTTTGTTTTCTTCTGCATCTTTGTTCATTTTTATCTCTCCTTTTTTATTAGAAATTTCTTATATATTGAATGAAATTCATTGGCAATCGGGAATTGATGCTTTATCCGACTGTTGAAAGCCAAAAAACTTTTTCATTTTCAAGGGTTTATTTCATCAGTATTTTGAATTGGTAGGTATAAATAATATTATAATATTAGATAGTTGTTTTTAAAGGATATGTACATATCTCAATTTAATCTGTTTGTAAAGGCCTAATTTTAATTTGACTGATTTTTTAATTTTTATTGAAAATATTGAAAAAACAATTAGATAAAAATGAAAAATAACTTTTTAATTGCTTTTGCTAAAAAAATATAAATATAGCAAATTAAATTTCGTAAATTGCCCCGCGGCACCCTGCCCGCGGCCCGGATCATCCTGCCTTGTTGACATTTTCAGGCCCTCCTCGTATTTTTACCACAGGAGGTGCTTTATGACGCAGGGGGTTGGGAGCAAGACGATACTCATTACCGGGGCAACAGACGGTCTGGGAAAGAAAGCCGCGCTGGATCTGGCTTGCCAAAAGGCCCGCGTGATCCTTCACGGCCGCAGCCGGGAGAAAGGCAAAACCGTGGTCGAAGAGATCCGGGACACTTCGGGCAATCCGGAGATCAGTTACTACACCGCGGATTTTTCAAGCCTGGATGAAGTCCGCACACTTGCCGGGCAGATCCGGGCCGATCAGAAACGTCTGGATGTGCTGATCAACAACGCCGGTATCGGTCCGGGTGAGGCCAAATCACGCCGGCAGGAAAGCAGGGACGGCCATGAGCTGCGCTTTGCCGTCAACTATCTGGCGACCTTTCTGCTGACCCACCGGCTTCTGCCCCTGCTGCGGGAATCGGTGCCTTCGCGCATCGTGAACGTGGCCTCGGCCGGCCAGCAAGCCATTGACTTTGACGATGTGATGCTCGAAAATGGATATGACGGCTTAAGGGCGTACCGGCAAAGCAAGCTTGCCATGATCCTTTTTACCTTTGATCTTGCCGAACAGTTAAAGGACAGCGCAATTTCGGTCAACTGCCTGCATCCGGCAACCCTGATGCCCACCAATATGGTATTGGAGACCGATTACTTCAGCGGCTCCATGGACGCGGTGGACCAAGGGGCGGAGGCGGTGCAGTATCTGGCCGCATCCCCGGAACTCGAAGGCGTGACCGGTGCGTATTTCAACGGAAAAATGCGGGCCGAACCCATGGCCCAGGCCTATGACACACAGGCGCGGCAGAAGCTCCGGGAACTGAGCCGTGAGCTGACCCGGCCCGATGATGCGGCGTAATTGATGAAAACAAACATCGAAAAATACAAACCAGCCGTGCCCGGAAAAGTCCTGGTTCTGATGGCCGGGACGGCCTGGGTATGCGTGGGGCTCATGCTGTTGTCTTCAGCCGGGATGTGGCTTTATGCCGCTTCGCCCGAGACGTCCCCCTATGCGTTTGCCGCTGTCGGCATTGCACTGGCATTGCTGGTTCACCACTTTGGATTTTTGCGCATCGTGGATGGCAACCTGAGAAGAATCCTTCCGGCAGGCGGGAAAAAGTGCCTGTTTTCCTTTGTCCCCTGGAAAAGTTACCTGATCATTGTCTTCATGGTAATTCTGGGTCTGCTGCTTCGCTATTCAGCCATTCCCAGGCCCTATCTGGCGGTCTGCTACATTGCAATCGGCCTGGCGCTGGTGCTCTCAAGTATCCGGTATATGCGGGTGTTTTTCAGGGAAATCAGAAACGCGCGATCCGTCTGATGTTTTCCGGCCCGCCCGTCAATCGGGGGTTTTTTAGGGACTTTGCAGTTTTAAAGCATTCTTAGCCGGAGGAAACCAATGGAGAGTGCGCTGGTCGTGGGCCTGATCATCATGGTCGGTTTGGCAATGGGCGAGACAGCCCGGTTGGCAAGACTGCCAAAGATTACGGGATATATTGTGGCCGGCATTGTGTTAAATCCCCGCCTGACCGGCTGGATTCCAGTGGATTTTGTGCATCATACCGGCGGTATCACGGATATCGCTCTGGCATTTATCACCTTTTCCGTGGGCGGCACCCTAGTGATCTCCAGGTTAAAGCGGCTGGGGAAGGAGATCATTTCCATTGCCCTGTTCGAAGCGGAGTTGGCATTTTTTGCCGTGATATTCGGAGTTTTTGCAGTTGCCTATTTGCTGGGATTTACCTTTTCCGGACATGAATACGCCATATTGCTGCCATTATGCATACTTTTGGGAGCCACAGCATCGCCCACAGATCCCACCGCTGCTTTGGCCGTAGCTCATGAATACAGGGCCAAAGGTGATGTGAGCGCAAGCATTATGGGGATTGCCGCTCTTGATGATGCCCTTGGTATTATCAACTACAGCATTGCCATTGCGGCAGCAGGTATTTTCATGGGTGACAGCCTTTCTGTAAGATCGGCCGTGATTGCGCCTTTCCTGTCTGTGGCAGGCGGAATCATGCTCGGGGCAATTTTTGGCTGGCTATTAAAAAGCGGTGTTGTCCTGTTTCGGCGCGAAACCGAAAGCGCAATGATCGTGCTGGTTTTCGGCATGCTCGCGACATGCTTTGGAGTGGCCGGCATGCTGGGTTTGGACGAATTGCTGGCCACAATGGCCATGGGTGTGGTGGTGGCCAATTTTTGCAGATACCAGGAACAGATTTTTCATATGCTTGAGCGCTACACTGAAGAACTGATTTTTGTGCTGTTTTTTACCATCAGCGCCATGCATCTGAATTTCGCCGCCTTTTCAGCAGGGGTTGCCGGCTTTGTGGTTTTATTTGTCATTTTCAGGGCAGCCGGGAAATTTGCCGGTACAATTGTGGGGGCAGCCATTTCCGGTGCGCCCCAAAAAGTCCGGCGTTACACGGCCTTTGGGCTGCTTCCGCAAGGGGGCATCGTCATCGGACTGGCACTGATGATCCGCGGCAAACCCGAGTTTGCCCCACTGGCAGATAGCTTCATCGGAATCGTTATCGGTGCCGCCGTGCTCCATGAGCTGATCGGACCGGTCATGGCCAAACTGGCTCTGAGTCGTTCCGGGGAACTTGGTGCCCAAGACCGTCGTTAACGTCCTGCTTATCTTGGATTTCCAGACAATAATGGCCAACAAATCTTTGGCCGGGCAATCAAACAGTCCCATAAGTCATTCCCGCTACATGCTGTCGATACCTGAGCATCCGTGATGGCAAAATGCTATTTTCTATTGAGCAGTTACAGAATGCATCAAACCTGGAGCATGTATGGTTTTTAAAAAACATCTGAGCATAACAAAAGAAGTCTTATACTCAGGACTTGTTTTTGCAGGAATCGCCCTGATTGTTTTCGGGGCGCTCTTTTTTGCCAGTTTTGGCATAACCAGTATTGAAAGAGCCAAAGACTCCATCCGGGAAACAAATACCAAGGCCAGCCTTATAACCTCCGGAATATTCAAGGAAGTTTCCAACATCGTTGAAATACTGGCCGGCGTTCCCGAGATTGCAGCGTTGACCGCCGCAGACGGGTCGGGTGCGGACACCGCTTTACGGATTTATAAACAGGCCTCCGCAACCAATGAGGATATTGGATATATTTACTCCGGCCATCCGGATGGAAGTCTCTTGATTTATGACTACATTCCTCCGGACGGGTATAACGCCACAGAAAGGCCGTGGTATACCCGTGCCCTGGAAGAAAAACCCGGCCAGTCCTTTGGCCTTCCCTACCGGGATGCCAAAACCCATGAATGGCTTATCTCCCAATCCAAGGCCCTGGTTGACGCACAAGGTAAGGTCAATGGTGTTCTGGCCATTGATGTTTTCCTGGATCGGACCAATGCCTTGCTGGAAAAAGAAAAGGAATATCGGTCCCAGCAAAGCTTCGTTCTTGACCAGGAAGGCAAAGCGATTATTCATCCCGAGAGTGATATGATTGGCCATGCCATAACCCATATAGATGAAAGACTTGCCGGGAAGCAGGGCTGGTTTTCTTACCAGGGAGAAAACGGAAAAAGGTGGGCATTCTACACTATCGTGGACCAGGTGAACTGGAGTATTGTCACTACTGTAAAGCGCAGTGAAGTGATAAACCCGATTCTGCTGCGAACTTCTGTTTATGCGATTTGCATCGCTCTGTTCGCCATGTCATTGGCAATGCTGCAAAGTTGGTATTTTGGCAAACGCATAGCAGCTCCGCTTATCACATTGGGAAAACGGGTTAAGGAAATCGTGGAAAGCAAACCCAAAACCGGGGTAAGGTATAACAACTCCAATTATGAAATCGCCGCCATTGCCAATAATATAGAAGAACTGACGGAGCGGGCACTGCAGAGAAGAGCCAACGAACTCAAGACCATTATAGAATCTTCAAGGGATGGTATTCTGGTCGTGGATAACAACAGAAGAGTCGTTTATATCAATTCTCGTTTTAAGGAGATGTGGCAGCTCCCTGGTGGTTTTTTTGCCACCTTAGAAGAAGAGCATCGTATTCAATACATTTTGGATCAGGTTCAGTATCCGGAAGCCTTTTACAGCAAGGTAAATGCCTTATATGCTTCGCCCCGGGAAGATTGGGACACAATAATGTTAAAAGACGGCAGGATATTTGAGCTGTTATCATGCCCCATTATCAATGAGGGAAGGCTCAATGGGATTTTATGGACCTTTAGAGATATAACGGATAAGAAGCTTGCCGAAGAACGCCTGCAAAGGATGGCCACTACAGATAGTCTGACCGGGCTTTTTAACCGTCAGCGCTTTGAAACCGAACTCACGCAGGCGCTGGCCCATGCCCGGCGCTATGGCAGGCATACGGCCTTGATTATGTTTGATCTGGACCATTTTAAAGCGATAAACGATAACCATGGCCATAATGTCGGAGACCAGGTGCTGGTGGAACTGTCCAGGCGCAGTGAAGCCAGTCTAAGGGAATCAGACATTTTGGCGCGCTGGGGCGGAGAGGAATTCATCATCATTTTGCCGGAAACAGATGCAGGGGCTGCAGGGGAGGTGGCCGAAAGGCTGCGCCGGCACATTGAGGCCGAACCTTTTTTCCATGTGGGCAAGGTTACAATCAGCCTGGGGGCAACCGGTATCCTTTCTGCGGATACAAAGGATTCCCTGCTCAAACGCCTCGATGATGCTCTTTACGAGTCCAAGCGCCTCGGACGCAACAGAGTGGCAATGAATTTTTCATAGTGGCATTATGCACTTATTGAATTATAAAAACGTCCGAAAAGAAATTTGATGGCGCCGTAAAAAGTCCAATATCTGCGTTACACGCAATTTCTTAGAATTTCACGTACAGCTAACTACGCTGCATTCTTCGAAATTGCGCAAACCTTGATCTTGAACTGTTTACGTCACCATCTGAAATCAGACTTTTTACGGTGCCATCAAATTTATGCCATTATAAAAAGGGGGTGACTGGCCAGCAAGCGCCAAGAGTCTCTGGCTTTCCTGTATTGAGGTGGGAGAAAATATGAGAAACACAGATGATAACAAAGACAGGCCCGGTTGTGGATCCAGCACGACCCCATTTTTCGACCCAAAACAGCTCCGCGAGCAAACCGAACAAAAGGCCAAAGCCATCCATCTTCCCAATCCGGACGCCATGACCCGTGAAGAAATCCAGCAGCGGTTTTATGAGTTGCATGTACAGCGGATTGAAGTTGAAATGCAAAACCAGCAGTTGCAAAGCCGGCTTGAAGAAAGGGATGAGATCGATGCGCTATTTGGTATTGTCACCGGAAATATGCTGGATATGGTCGCGCTCACGGATATGGAAGGCAACTTTACTTTTGCCGGAAAATCCCATGAGATCCTGGGATACGAGCCCGGGTGCCTGATCGGGAAAAATGTGATGGATTTTGTGCATCCCGAAGACCTCCCGCACATACGGGAGGAATTCGGTGAATTTGTTTCATCGCGTCACCCCCGGACAGTTGAATATAGAAACCGGTGCAGAGATGGCACTTACTTGTGGCTGGAAACAGTGGGCAAAATGCTGGAAGATAAAGAGGGCCACCCCCAGAAAATTGTTTTCAGTTCAAGAAATGTAACCGGGCGCAAGCTGGCGGAAGATGCGCTGCGCTTCAGTGAACAGCGCTTCCAGAAAATGCTTTCTCTTATTCCGGACATGATCTCCATCAATGACCGGAATATGAATATTGTGTACAGCAACTGGAACGGTCTTGGGGCTGTTTCCGATGAAAAGCGGATTTTGCAAACCAAGTGCTACAAAACTTACAGGGGATTTGATGATATATGCCCTGAATGTCAGGCCAAAACGGTCCTGGAGACCCGGGAGTCATTCCAAAAGGAAGTAGAGCTTTTTAAGGGCCGGTGGTTTGATGTGCGTGTCATTCCCCTGTTGGATGAAAGCGGCGCTGCGGCGCTTTTTGTGGAATGGGTCAGGGACATAACAAACCGGAAACAGGCGGAGCAGGATCTGCGAAAGCGGGAGAGCCTGCTGCAGAGAATTTTTGATATTCTGCCGATCGGACTCTGGTTTGCGGACAAAAATGGCAGACTGCTGCGGGGCAATCCTGCAGGAGTGGCCATATGGGGCACCGAGCCCCTGGTTGATCCATCTGAATACGGGGTTTTCAAGGCCCGGAGATATCCTTCCGGAGAAGAAATAACGCCGGACACCTGGGCCCTGGCCCGCACCGTTTGTAACGGATCTACCATTTCGGACGAATTGCTGGAAATAGAGGCTTTTGACGGGAGAAAAAAGATTCATCCGGGAAATGCCGGGATGGATTCGTGAATAAAATATAATCGGAGCTTGAAGTACCAATTATCCCTGAATCCATATGCCTGACG
>NZ_JACDUS010000016.1 GCF_013761005.1 Desulfosalsimonas propionicica | reverse complement strand
TCTCGGGCCGCCGCCGGTCCGACCGATGTGCTTGAGTCTTCGATCAACTATCTGGGAATTTCAGTCTATCCCGGCATCTACCGGATGACCCAGTTTTTTTTGCAGGTCCGGATTGGCTTTGCATTCCGAAATTGACTGAACCAAAAAAGTGGTCCTTTTTTTCCACCAGGCTTTGCCGGTGCAGTTTGATATTTTCAATGGTGTTACCCATAATATCAGCAATTCCGGACAACAGTCTCATTCGCTCCCGGTTGGAACCCCTTGCGCAATCGCTCCAAATGTCCAGTACCTTTATCAACTGCTTTTTGGATACCGTGAGAACAAAGAGCAGCGTTCCTAAAAGTATTTTGGGGCTAAGATGTTCCCCGATGAGATGCATTGTGCCCGCCGGATCCTGTCCAGCGGATCGAATTTTTCTCAAATAAACATTGATGCCTTCGTCAAAGTCTGATTTCAGATGGTGCCGTAAACAGTTCAAAATCAAGGCTTGCGCAATTTCGAAGAATGCAGCGTACTTAGCCGTACGTGAAATTCTGAGGTTTGCCAGGAATGGGGAGGGATCTCGCATTTTCCATCTCCTGGAACACAGTTGATCAAAAAATGCGCCGATGGGTCTATTGAGGCCTGTTGCAAAAATGAAGCATCAGTCCGGCGACAGAATTGACCATTTTTAAGATCAAAAGCATTTGGGATGTTCTAAACCTATATCCGCAATCTCAATCTGTCAAAAAATGGCTGGTGTACTGATGTTTGCAAAAATATGTAGATATTCGTAGTTATTATCATTTTGTTATGCTCTATGGCATGAACACACAAGATGGAAGAAAAATAAACCCGAAAGCAAAGGAATAGATCCGTATCCAAACACTTCTCGTGATACTGGATGTGGTAATTATTTGGTGTAAACACTTCTGACCAACCTGTCCTTTTTGTCCGAAATTATCCGGGGTCCATCACCATAATCGATATTGCCCGGGGCACGTCCCAGGGGATTTTTGCCGTTTTTGCGTGTGTTACCGGACTCGTTATTTTTCTTCCTGAACAGCGGGAGGTTCCAAAAAATTTTCAACAATTCTGAGCGCTTCAATCGTCTGGACCTTCCTTATAAATCCATACAATCTCCAGCAATCATTGATGGACAATTTTTTGACCATCCGGATACAGGCTTTTTCATCCGTTATGTGCACAAACGCTTTGCTGTTCTCTGTGTTTTCTTCTTTATGAATAATCTTGGAATAGATGATCGATCGTGCAGCCAGGCGTGTTTCGTGCTCAATGTCTGCCTTTCGGGGGTGAAAAATATAAGACAGTGTCAATTGGTCGCCCGGGCTGTAAAGCTGCTGACGCGGCCCGGCGTCTTTTGCTACCAGACGGTCCAGGAAAACCGGCTTCACCCGGTGTGAATGGGACAAAAGTTTAAGGGTCTGGCAAATCATCACCGACACCCATCTTTGGCCATTATGGGGGCCGTCGGTCAAGGCCGTGCGATGTCGTGATCGATTCATCACATCCGGGTCCACCGGTTCTGTTCAGACCTTTTTCGGACCGCGATTTTTCTTTGAGGTTACGGATTTTATTGATGAAACATACTGGGCCGGGCGGGTCCGCGGAATCAATGCCACCGGGCATCGGGTGGAAAAAATGTCTCATAATAAATGTCAACTGGTGTTTGATATGCCTGTTTTGATGGCGCCATATTGGCTTGTCTGCGTTATTGCCGTTCGGCGCATTCGAGATTTGGCAGAAAATCATACCCGGGCTGCGTTGTTTCAATTTTGAACTGAATTGTTTTGAAGTTAAGCCATATTCAGTATTTAAGAGAATCAGGCTATTGAAACCAATGGGAATCAGAGCAGTTAACAATTTTCTATTTTGCGGAATGAGGTTATTTGCAATTGAGATTTGAAGAAAATCGGAAGTAATTTACAAATCTTTGTAAAAAAGTTATGCTTGATGTTATTATTTTGGAATAAATCAAAAAAAACAGCCATAAAACAACGGGTCTTTGCTGATGACAAATTTTTATACAACCGGTGATATGGGGGGAGGCACGCCGCAACGACCGTTTCGTCTGGAAGATATTAATTTTCCCAGGCTTACACGGTTCGTCCGGCTCATATTGCTTGGGCTGGTTGTGCTGGGCGTCTTAATGGGTCTAAACTGGGCGCGGGGATTTTATACTGACTGGCTCTGGTTTTCCAGCCTCGGCCATGAGCAGGTGCTGTTTGTCCGCATAACCACGCAGATATGGCTTTACCTGATTGCAGTGCTGGTTTTTGTCGCTCTGGCGGCGCCCAATTTGTATGCGGCTTACAGAAACACTGCTGATTATCAATGGCGGCAGGGAAAGGAACTGTCCCGGGAAGGCTATAAGAGCGCCCGGCGGCTGATTCTGTGGGTCGGCATACTCGCTATCGTGCTCGGGGCCATATTGCTGGCGGTTTATTTTTCCGCTCACTGGGAGGCTTTTCTGCGGTTTTTTAATGGAGCTTCTTTTAATGAGGCTGACCCGGTTTTCAAGCGTGATCTATCCTTTTACGTCTTTGGACTGCCTGTTTTAAACTTTCTGAGAAGTTGGTTGTTGGGCGTGTTTGTCGTGATCATTCTTTTTGTCGCGGCTTTTTATTACCTCACAGCCAACCTCAAGGGTGAGGCTTTTTCCTTTGAAGGCAGCATGAAAACGCACCTGCTCATACTCGGCTCTTTTATTTTCTTTTTGATTGCCGCAGGCCATTGGCTCGGGAGATACGATCTTTTGTTTTCAAAGACCGGCACGGTTTTCGGAGTCGGTTACACGGACGACAATATTATCATTCCGGCCCGCACGATTTTGACTTTTATTGCAATCGGCGCCGGCGGCACGCTTCTGGCCGCCACCCGTTTCGGAGGATACCGCTTGATTGCCGCAGGTATCGGAGTATGGCTTGCGTTAAGCATTCTGGGCATAGCGGCCCTGCCCGGCATTGTCCAGCGGCTGCAGGTGGAGCCCAGTGAACTGGCCAGGGAAAGGGAGTATATCGCCAAAAACATCGAGTTCACTAGAAAGGCTTACGGGCTTGCAGATATTGCGGCTAAAAGCCATCCTGCACGCGGCGAGGTCCGATCTGAAACAATTGATGAAAACCAGGGCACCATCCAGAATCTGCGATTCTGGGATGAGGGCCCGTTGCTGCAGAGTTATAATCAAATCCAGTTTTTCAGGCTTTATTACGATTTTTTAAGTGTGCAGACCGACCGCTACATGATCGACGGGGATCTTCGCCAGGTAATGCTCTCCACCCGGGAGTTGTCCTCGGAGAAGCTGCCCCCGGAGGCCCAGCGCTGGGTCAACCGCTATCTCCAGTTCACCCATGGCTACGGGGTCGCAATGAGCCCGGTAACAGAAGTGGCACAAGGCGGCCGCCCGAATTTCTTCCTTCGGGATCTGCCCCCCACTGGAAAGGTCAAGCTTGAGCGCCCGGAGATTTATTACGGATTAAAAAGCCTTCCGTTTGCCATTGTCAACAGTGACATGGAAGAATTCAATTATCCCGCACAGGAGGGTCCGGTTTATACCCATTACCAGGGGAAAGGCGGGGTTGAACTAAGCTCTTTTTTCAGGCGGCTTTTGTATGCCTGGCAGTTCAGAGATCTCAATATTTTGATTTCCGGGGAAATCAATGAAGAGAGCCGTATCCAGTACAAGCGAACCGTGGCCGAGCGCTTTACCAAAATCTCCCCGTTTTTAAAGCGCGACGGGGAGGCCTATACAGTGGTGGCAGACGGCCGGCAGTTTTTTATCCAGGATGCATACACCACAACCGCCCGTTATCCCTACTCCACAGCCTGGCAGGGACAGTTCAACTATATGAGAAACAGTGTCAAGGCGGTTGTTGATATGTATAACGGCAATGTGGACTACTACGTTTATGACGAATCGTGTCCCATTATTCAGACATACAGGGAAATATTTCCCGGCCTTTTTAAATCAGCAGATCAAATGCCCGATTTCCTGCAGGATCATGTTCGCTATCCCATGGATCTTTTCAGCGTCCAGACCCGGATGCTGCTCCAGTACCACATGACCGATCCCGTGGTGTTTTACAACAAGGAAGATCAATGGTCGGTACCGCAGCACGCCGCCTCCGGACAGAGCGAAACACTGAGGCCGTATTATATCGTGGCGCGGCTTCCCGGAGAGAAAAAGGAAGAATTTCTTCTGATCCAGCCTTTTACGCCTGACAAGCGCCACAACCTGGTAGGATGGATGGCCGCAAGAATGGACGGCGAAAAGATTTTGTATGAGTTTCCCGCCGGCCGACATGTGGACGGTCCGAGGCAGGTGGAGGCCAGGATCGACAACGATGCGGTGATATCCGAGCAATTCACCCTTTGGGGGCAGGTGGGCTCCGAGGTCATGCGCGGCGATATCCTGGTAATTCCGCTGGGGCAGAGTCTGCTGTATGCCGAACCGGTGTTTTTAAAGCCCGAAGCCCTTGAATTCCCGGAACTGAGGCGCATTATCCTTGCCGACAGCCGCCGGGTGGTTATGCACGCGAGTCTGGAAGACTCTGTTGACGCGCTCGTGGGGAAAAAGGCCACGGTGGCACCCCCTGTTAAGGAAGATGCGAATCTGAAGGAATATAAGGCAGGTATCAAACCGGACGATGAGGCTATTCCCGCCGAAAGGCTGAAATCCGTGCGTAAAGGGCTCCAGGATGCAATCGACAGGCTGCAGGAAGTGGCAGACCAGTTAAACCGTATGGAGCAAGCACGGGAAAAGTAAAAATGGAGTTGAAAACCATGGACAAATGCTATGAGTGAGATTGTTCCCTTTGCCATCGAAGCAAGTCATGCGGAGTTGGAAGATCTGGGAAAAAGGCTTGCACTGACCCGATGGCCGGATAAGGAAACACCTGAGGACTGGTCGCAGGGGATTCCGCTGGAATATATGAAAAAAATCCATGACTATTGGATGAACAATTATAATTGGGGCGCCAGGCAATCCCGGCTTAATCGATGGCCCGGTTTCAAAACAGTTCTTGACGGGCTCGGCATCCATTTTCTGCACATCAGATCCAGGCACGAAGATGCCCTGCCTTTGATTCTGACCCACGGCTGGCCCGGCTCTATTGTCGAATTCCAGAAGGTTATCAAACCCTTGACCGACCCTGAAGCCCATGGCGGTTCGGCAAGGGATGCATTCCACCTGATCTGTCCCACGCTGCCCGGTTTTGGCTTTTCAGATAAACCAACAGCACCCGGCTGGAATATAGAACGCATCGCAACCGCCTGGAATGAATTGATGCTGCGGCTGGGCTATAAGCGTTATGTCGCACAGGGCGGCGACTGGGGCTCGATGGTGACGGCCGCCATTGGAACCCAGAATCTGGGCAACTGTATTGGCCTGCACATGAACATGCCGATGGCGCGCCCTGACCCTGACACCATGGAAAATCTTTCTGAATTGGAACAAGAAGCCATGGCGGCCATGAAGTTCTATAAAAATTACGATTCAGGGTATTCCCAGCAACAAAGCACCCGGCCCCAGACGCTCGGTTACGGCCTTGCCGATTCGCCCGTGGGCCAGGCCGCATGGATTCTGGAAAAATTTTATCAATGGATGGATTGCCAGGGCCATCCGGAAAATATTCTGACGCGGGATGAGCTGCTCGACAATGTCATGATGTACTGGCTGCCCAACGCCGGGACATCTTCTGCGCGTATTTATTGGGAAAGTTTCGGCAATATTGATTTCAACACTATCGAGCTGCCGGTTGGCTGCAGCATTTTTCCAAAGGAAATTTTCAAAATATCCAAACGTTGGGCAAAAAAACGGTTCCCCAACCTGATTTATTTCAATGCACTTGAGAAAGGCGGTCACTTTGCTGCCTTTGAGCAGCCGGAACTGTTCGTCGAGGAAATCAGAACCTGCTTTCGCACCCTGCGCTGACCGTTTTTTCAGTCCCTCCGCATTGCTTTATTTACGGTCAATGTCAAGGACGTCGTCGCTTTTTCCCGTTTGCGTAAACGCCAAAATCTTTGCAGCCGCAGCGGGTTGCACCACGCCGGCGAGGCAGTACTGCCACTCTAAGTCCTGCTGAATTCCTTAAAGCGACAGGCCACATTTTCGCCGCACCATAGGTATGACCACCGATGTCCCTGATGCTTCGATCAACATTGCAGGAATTCCAGATTATCACGGCATCTACCGGATGACCCCAAAAAAATTTGACACGTATATTTTTAAGAATCATATTTATTAATATGATAAAGCCAAACCAATCGTGAGGTTGGGACGGAAAGTTTCGGGTCTTACCGACACCTGTTTTCCTTGGACTTCTTTTTCGAGACAGCCGGGCTGCCATTAATAGTGGTGGTTCGGCTTTTTTTGTTGGAAACCGCTTAAGGGCAGTTACCTGGTGAAAACGCAAACCATATCCAATTAGGTTGTATTCATGAATCCATCCCGACATTTCCCGGATGTACCAGCCAGTTCCTATTACCAAGAACGCAAAGGAGGAGATAGAACCGACGGCACGCGTTATGCGGACAACGAAAGAAAAACCGTTTGGACCCATCAAAAAAGGAGAAGAACATGAAAAGAATCGTCATCGTACTGCTCGTTTTGTTCTGTTGCTTGTGTCTGGCCGGCAATGCACTGGCCGGGGGCAAGGAAGCGGCCAAAAAGAACGTCGCAGAAGTGGTGGCTGCCATCAATGGCGGCAAGGACGCCAAGACGGTCAACGCCAATGATTATGATCCCTACGTCTTTATCCTGGAAGAAAACGGCATGCTGGTGGTGCATCCCTCCCTTGCCGGAAAGAGCCTGAAGGAAGTTGCCCCGCCGGTATATGAAGCGATTGCTGCCGCTGTAAAGGAGGGCAAAGAAACCGCCGACTATATGTGGAAGGACGCTATGAAGCACTCCTACGTCCAGAAAACGAACAACAATCTGATCGTGGGAAGCGGTTACAGCGAATAATGTCCATTAATACAGGTTTGGGACAAAAAAGGGCGCCGGTTCGCGCCCTTTTTTTGAGTCCTTGGGATAATACGAAAGACGCCGGAAAAATGTTGGCAGATTGAAGTTGCGTGTTTTATGTTTTGTAGAGGACTCCTCCGGCTGGAATCTTCGCGCCCGGCAACTGGTGGGAACGCCCGCCGGCCACTGAAGAAAGGTTTCTGAATGAAAAACAAACCGATTCTGGTCACCGGCGGTACTGGCTATGTGGGCGGCCGCCTAATCCCGCGTCTCCTGAAGTCCGGCTACCAAGTGCGGGCCATGGCGCGCTCCCCTGAACGTCTCTTATGTAGGGGCTGGGGGCGGCATCCCTCCCTGAAGGTCGTCGCCGCCGACGCCCTGGACCGGCAGGCCTTCATCGACGCCGCCCGTGGCTGCGGAGCCGCCTATTACCTGATCCATTCCATGAATGCCCACAAGGGAAAGTTCGCCGCAGCGGACCGCACAGCCGCCGAAAACATGGTGGCCGCAGCTGGGGCCAACGATCTGGAGCGCATCATCTATCTCGGCGGACTTGGGGAAAAGAGTCACGAAGCCTTGAGCCGGCATCTCAAATCGCGCCACGAGGTGGAGCAGATCCTCCAGGCCGGGACAGCGCCGGTGACCAATCTGCGGGCTGCCATGATTCTGGGGGCAGGCAGCGCATCATTTGAGATGATGCGCTACCTCGTGGACCGGCTGCCTGTCATGATCACCCCGCGCTGGGTGCAAACGCCCTGCCAGCCCATTTCCATCCGCAATGTTCTGGATTACCTCGAGGGCTGCCTGGAAGCGCCGGGCACGGTGGGAGAGACCTTCGACATCGGGGGGCCAGACGTGGTGACTTACCACGATTTGATCGACATCTACGCCGAGGAGGCCGGCCTCCGCAAGCGGATGATCATGCCGGTGCCGGTACTCACCCCCTGGCTGAGCGCCAAATGGGTTCATCTGGTCACCCCTGTGCCGGCCTCCATAGCCCAGCCCCTGGCTGAGGGACTAAGCATCCCGGTGATCTGCAGCGACAACCGTATTCAGGAGATGATCCCGGTGGAACTGGCGAGCAGCCGCGAGACGATCCGCAAGGCCCTGGAGCGGGTGCGGCAGGAGCAGGTGGATACCTGCTGGTTCGACGGCCGAGGGGAAATGCCCCCGGAATGGACCACCTGCGGGGATGCCGACTATGCAGGCGGCGCCGTGCTGCGCGTAGGTCAGCGGATCATCCTGGCCGCTTCAGCGGAAGCGGTCTGGGAAACGATTCGCCGCATTGGTGGAAGCAGCGGGTATTATTTTGCCCAGCCCCTGTGGCGTCTACGGGGAATGATGGATCGTGCCGTGGGCGGACCCGGGCTGCGCAGGGGGCGCCGTCATCCAGAGGAACTGCGCGTGGGCGACGGTCTCGACTTCTGGCGCGTGGTGGCCGTGGAACCGCCCCGGCGTCTGCTTCTGCTGGCCGAGATGAAGGCCCCCGGGGATGCCCTGCTCGAATTTGTGATCAATCCTCAGGGTCCCGACCGGGTGGCGGTGGACATGGTGTCGCGATTTCTGCCCCGCGGCATTGCCGGACTCGGATACTGGTACGCGCTCCTGCCGGCCCACTGCTGGTTATTCAAAGGCATGCTGCGCGCCGTGGCCCGGCGCACCGGCAATCCGATCCTGGAGGATGTCCACAAGATCCCCGTGGAGGATCCCGTGGTCTGCCGGTTGTGATCTTCTATGGGCAGAAGCGGAACAAAGCAGTGCCCGAACCCCACGGGGAACGGGTTATGCAAAGGCACGGAAAAACCCAGCAAAATCAAACAGGTGCTAAAGGAGAAACCCCATGAAAATTCATCTCAAGTGCTTTGCCACCCTGGCCGAGGGAGATATCTGCGATTTTCGCGACAGCGTTCAAAACGAAATCACTGAGGGCGAAACAGTCAATGCCCTCGTTGAACGGCTCGGGCTCCCCAAAAAAGATGTCAAGGTTATCTTTGTCAACAGCAAGGTGGCCGGCTTCGACACGGTCCTTAAGGACGGCGATCAGGTAGCCCTCTCACCGCCTGTGGGCGGAATGTAGTGCCCACAAACAGACTGCGGATCTGATTCGTGGGCATAGCCCCTGTATCAAGCGCATACAGGCCTACTGAAAAAACAACTGTCTTGACATTAACCGGTTACACTTACCCTTTCGCTTCGGTGGCTCGCACCATAAATACCGGCACGCTTGCGGAGCGAAAGAGTTTCTCCGCCATGCTGCCCATTACCCAACGGGTTATCCCGGAATGGCCATGGGTTGCCATAATAATAAGATCGATATCATTTGAGTCGGCGTAATCAGCCAGGTTTTCCGCAACATCCCCGATCAAGACCTTCGTATGTACAGTGGTTGTTTTTTGCGTGAAATGTTCGGCGACCTTTTCAAGGTAATCTTTGACTGAAGCCTCTCTCTGTTTTTCTTTTTCCCGCCAGCCTTCCTGGACCTGGCGTATAATCTCGCCATCGAAAGTGTTATCCAAAGTTCTAAAATCGGGATTAACAGGTTCCATCCCACGTACTAAAAGAACATCACTGATATTAAATCCTTTGATGAAAGCCTCCACATGGGGCAGCACGCACTCGGCAAGTTGTGAACCATCCAACGGAACCATAATTTTTTTATACATTTTATGCGTTTCCCTTTTTGTTTAAATGAAAAGATCGCTTGGCGGGATTGAATTTTAAAAATATCACCGAATGTTTCGTTTCCTTCATACGTTGCCCATATCTTCCTAAAGACCCCTTTTCTTAATATAACATTTCATCCGATAAATTCAATTTTTCCGCGGCTACAGCGGATATGAACAGATAACACCGAATTATGCCACTGTGCGGTATTGATATTGAGGTTGCGAATTTGACAGACCATTTCGGTTCTAAAAATAATCGCGTCAGCAGCATCGTTTTCCAGAATGATCCACTGACGGGGCCCTTGGCCAGGCGAAATGTCTTTTTCAGCACTGCAGCATCACAGGGATTCACAAACGATGGATCAGAGCTGTTCTTGATGAAATTGAAAAGAATTTTCAGCAGGTTTTTACCGAGTTCCTTTTCTGATTATGGACCGCAGCTTTTCTTTGGAATCAATGTGCCGGTAAAACAGTTGGCCGCCGGGCCCAGAATGGCAGGATTTGATGCTACCGCCTTCCTTAGATGGTCCCGGACATAATAAGGCAAGGTTGAGTGAAAAAGAAAGCGCTTGAAATCGGATTCAACCTTGTGCCTGGATATTTCCCATGCCTCGGCAGCGCGCATGAACTGGTCGTATTCCGAAGTTTCAGTCATCCTGGCCAGAAAAAAAAGCATTTCCTGTTCAGTGGGCTTGCGCGTTGCATTTCTGCGTTTTTCCAGCACGTGAATGGCGATAAGAAAACCTGCCATTGCCGAGGCTGCGATTAAGAATTCAGCATTCATTGCAATCTATCTTTTTCGATTTTCAAGTTTTTAACCAATACCAATAGATAAAACAGGCGTTGTTTCGGAAGTATCAATGGCCAGGAGTCTGTGGCCGGGCGGCTTTGCGACATGTTACAAAGCAATTGGGTTTTGACATGCATCAGGTGTTTTAAATTGGCCGGTCCATGTTTTGCGTGGACACGAACAGAGCTGCGGCGTATGTGGCAAAACCCTGCGATAGCTCATTGCTTTTGCCAAAGGAAAACCTCCGCCTTTCAGGGCTGACAACCATGACCAGGTTAAAACACTGCATGAAAAGCAAGCAGACTCTATATCATAGCAATTGTATTATTTCATGTCCCACTTGAGATTCATTTCGTTTGGGCATCAAGAAAAAACCTTATAAAAATTTTCATCAAATCGATTTGTAAAATTTTAACCCCCTGAAAAATTGAACCGCTCTGCTTATTTCCGTATTTCAGTCCGGGCATTTAGTAGGTTCTGCCCTTTTCGTCCACCATGGGAACAAAACGAACCGGAAGAATTTGCTTTTCAATGAGTTGTCCCTTGTTTTTTTCAAAAAGTACAAGATTCTGATCATAGTTCTGGCCGACCGGAATCACCATGCGCCCGCCACCGGCAAGTTGCTCTTTTAAAGGTTCGGGCACCTTTTCCGGGGAGCAGGTAACCACTATGGCGTCAAAAGGCGCATGCTCGGGCCATCCCTTGAAGCCGTCGCCTGTTTTGACATAAACGTTTTCACAGCCTGTCTCTGACAAGGTTGTGCGTGCCGATTCAGCCAGGGACTCAATAATTTCTATGGTGTAGACCTGCTTAGCAAGTTCTGCGAGTATTGCCGCCTGGTAGCCGGAACCAGTGCCTATTTCCAGAATCCGGTCGTTTTTTTTCGGTTCGATGCTCCGGGTCATCAGGGCAACGATATAAGGCTGGGAAATGGTCTGATCTTCTCCGATGGGAAGGGGGCGGTCCTGGTAAGCATACTTTTTCAGCCTTTCAGGAACAAATCTGTGCCGCGGGACCTTTTCAAATGCGGCAAGGATTTCCGGGTTCTCAATTCCCCTCGCCCTGATTTGCTGCCGGATCATTTTCATCCGCTGCTGCCGGAAATTATCCTTGTTTTCTTTGCTGGAAGCCTTTGTATCGGCACCGAAAGCAGGAGAGCCGTCTGTAATAAAAAAAACAACCGCAAGAGCAGAAATCATCAAGGTCAGAATCGTTGCGGATTTTTTCATGTTCGTCTCACTCGGTTTGTGATCTCAATCGGCCGAACCTGTCAACAGGGACAACAAAATGGGTCCGCACCTAATACTCCAATTTCAACATGGCCCAGCGTCCGCGCCTTTGTTTGAACAGTGCCTTCCAGGACCGTATAATTATCAACGCCGTAGAGGGGTTTTACGATAGTGGTCAGGAGGGTATGAAAGGGGATGCGGCCTGCGTAAAAGTCCGCATTTTTAATTTCTGCCAGAAGCCCGCTGCCGGTGCCGCTGCCGCCCTCACAGGTAGCGGTTTTCCAGGAAAAAAGGGCAGCCGCAGTCTGTGCGACAATTTCGATTATGACCAGGGAATCGACGGATCCTTGCCGGAAAAGAGGCCATTTTTCTGAAACCACAGTTTGGGTGACAGCCTTTTCGAATGTGATATCAACGATTTCATCAATCAGCTGCATTCTGTCCCGGTGGGGAATCAGGGTTTTCACTGAGGGCGGGTATGCCATGGCAGTCCTCTGATGTCTTCAAAATGATTTCAGGCAGTAAAACAAAAAAGTCCAAACCGGTCAATGATAAATAAGAAGCCCTGATTGCCTCAGGCCGTTTATTGCCCTGCTGCGGGCGCTGCGTCCTTTGTTTGGCGCCAAATATCCCTTGACAGACAAGCTTGCCTGAATCTATTTTTATCGGAGTTATAGTAAAAGAATTGCCTGCCAAAGCTTTTATTCTTCGGACGGTGCATTGGGATGAAAAAAGATAAGGTGCCTCAGGACGACGATAATCTGATGGAAGGGCGGAGCAGAGAGCTCTGTTACGCTGTTGATGAAAACGGCCGTTATGTAAGCGTGTTAAGTTCCGGGTGGGAGCCAAAAAATACTGCATTGCTCCAGGCCTGGGAACAGATAGGTGAAGAAGCAAAAAAGGCCTTTGATTCGTTTAAGGCGGGCCGGGTGAGTCCGCTGGGCTTTTACATGGCCAGGGGGATGTTTGACGTCTCCCTTCTTTCCGCGTATACAAAAATTCCAAAGCGCAGGATCAGGTCTCACCTGGTACCGAAGAATTTCCGGCGCCTGGATGCGGAGACCCTCCGCAAGTATGCAGAAGTCCTGGACATTTCAGTGGATGAATTGGTGAAGGGGCCTGAAACGGCCAAAATTTTTCCTGGAGAAAAATAAAGCGGATCTCACCCAGGATTTGCCTCAAAGAAGGGCGACGCATGACAATTGAATTAAAACACAGCCAAACCGCTCATTGTGAGAACGGTGCCGCCATAAACCTTTTGCGATACCACGGCCTCGACATCAGCGAACCCATGGCTTTCGGAATCGGATCCGGCCTGTTTTTTACCTACCTGCCGTTTATCAAGATGATCAACATTCCTGTTACTTCTTTCAGGCCGTTGCCCGGAATGATTTTCAAGCGCCTTGCCAACACCCTGGGCGTGGAAATATTCCGGAAAAAATTCAGGGACCCGCAAGAGTCCATGAAAGCCCTTGACCATGCACTCGACCAGGGCATTCCGGTGGGTCTGCAGGTCGGGGCGTTTCACCTGACCTATTTCCCGAGACCCTACAGGTTTCACTTCAATGTTCATAATATTGTTGTTTACGGCCGGGAAAACGGACACTACCGGATCAGCGATTCGGTCATGGAGGAGCCGGTATCACTTACCTGCGAAGAATTGATGCGTGTGAGATGGTCCCGCGGCGCCTTCGAACCCCGGGGACGGATGTACTTTCCCGTAAAAATCCCCGACCGGATCGATCTGCCTTCTGCCGTGATCAAGGGAATCCGCCGTAACTGCCGGGAAATGCTTACTATTCCTTTCCCTTTTTTCGGGGTCAAGGGTATCCGTTATGTTTCCAGGAAGATAAGGAAATGGCCCAAGAAGCTCGGTGAAAAAAAAGCCGACCTTTACCTGGGAAATTTCATTCGTATGCAGGAGGAAATCGGGACCGGCGGAGCGGGTTTCCGTTTTGTTTACGCCGCTTTTCTTCAGGAGGCTTCTGATGTGCTTGACAAGCCGCGCCTTATGGAACTTTCCCACGAGATGACCGAAGACGGCGACAGATGGCGGGCCATGGCCACCATTGCCGGAAGAATCATCAAAAAACGAAACAGCGGGCATGAAACCTACGAGGCAGTTTCGGCCATTCTTTGGGAAATTGCGGACCGGGAACAACATATCTTTTCCGAGCTTAAAAAAGCCGTTTCATGACCAGCTCCCCGATAATACAGGTTTCCGGATTGCGCAAGGTTTATAAAGGGTCTTTGAAACCGGCTGTGGACCAGCTCAGTTTCGCTGTAGAGGAAGGTGAAATATTCGGGCTTTTAGGTCCCAACGGCGCGGGAAAATCCACGACCCTCATGATGCTTTGCGGTCTTTTAAAAAGCGATGCGGGCAGCATCCGGGTTTTCGGCCTTGATGCCGGGCGCAGCAGCAATGAAATCCGCCGCCGGATCGGCGTCGCACCGCAGGAGATCGCATTGTTTCCGGCCCTGACGGCCTGGGAAAACCTGGTCTATTTCTGCCGGATGTACGGAGTTAAAGGCGCTGCCATACGTCCTGCCGTAAGGGGTTTGCTTGAGGAATTCGGCCTTCTTGAAAAAGCTGATGTACGTGTGCTCCATTATTCCGGAGGCATGAAAAGAAGACTGAACCTGATTGCGGCGCTGCTGCATCGCCCGGGCCTGCTTATTCTCGACGAACCGACATCGGGCGTGGATGTGCAGTCACGCACCATGATTCTCGATTACATGAGGCGGCTTCGGGATAAGGGCGTTACCATCCTCTATTCATCCCATCTGCTGGGAGAAGCAGAGCAGATATGCTCGCAGCTTGCCATTATCGACGAGGGCCGCCTGATCGCCGGAGGAACACTGTCTCAGATGCTGGCCGAAAACAACGAGAGCGAAAGCCTTGAACAGTTATTTCTGAATCTGACGGGAAAGGGCATACGCGATTGAAGGTTCTGGCCACTATCTGGAAAGAATTTCTTCTCCTTGTCCGGGACCCGGGCAGTCTGGCCCTGATTCTTCTTATGCCGCTGATCCTGGTGATCGTCATGACCAGTATTCAATCCAACGCCTTTCGCGCGCTCCGGCAGACCCAAATCGACATTTTGATAGTCGACAAGGACCGTGATGCCTTAAGCGCGGCCATTGAGAGCTTGTTGCAGGATTCGCCCAACATCAACCTGATCCCAAAATCAGAAGGAAAGACTTTGACCCGGGACCAGGCAAGGCAGCTGGTGCAGCGGGGAAAATATCAGGCAGCGGTCATTGTTCCCGAAAACGCAACAGCTTCCCTGCAAAAAAAAATACAAAGCGCAGCTGATAACATTTTTTCCCGCCATGGTTCCGCTTCACAACCTGTGGACAAAAAAGATGACCCCCCGGTGAAGTTGGAGATCCTCTTTGAACCCACGATCAAGGCCGATTACAAGCAGACCGTGGCTGCGACACTGGAAAAACGGATCGCCGGTGTCCAGCTTGAGTGGTTTGTCCGGGCCATGCAGGCGCAGCTCGGCAGCACCGGAAAGCAACCGGAAAGTACAGCCGATTTTTCAGAGATGATACGGGTGGACCAGGCGATTGCTTCCAAAAAAAAGCGCCCGGAAATTGAGCTTAGCGCTGTTCAGCATAACGTGCCGGCCTGGTCCATGTTTGCCATGTTTTTTATCCTGTTTCCCCTGGCGGGAAATTTCATCAAGGAGCGTGAAGACGGCAGTATGCTCCGGCTTCGCCTGATATCCGGCTCCCATACGCCCGTGATTTCGGGAAAGTTTGTCTTTTATCTGTTTGTCTGCCTGGTGCAGCTGGCTTTAATGATCTGTGTCGGTCTTTACCTGATGCCCCTTATCGGTTTTGGCAAACTGGAGCTGGGAACAAACCCGTTGGGCATCGTTCTTACAGGTCTGGCGGTTGCAATGGCTGCCACGGGATATGGCCTGCTCATTGCCGTTTACTTTAAAATGCCCCAGCAGGCCCTTTCTTTCGGCGCCATTTCAGTGGTGATTCTGGCAGCCCTGGGCGGCGTCTGGGTGCCGGTATTCGCCATGCCCGATATTATGCAGCACATCAGTCCCTATTCCCCTCTGAACTGGGGGCTTGAAGCATTCAATGATCTTTTTCTGCGAAGTGCCGGAACATCTATGATACTTCCGGATTTGATAAAACTGACAGTATTTGCGCTTGCCGCGTTAACGGCAAGTATCCTGATTCACAGATTAAGAAATGTGGGTTGATACGCAATAAATAAACAGAAAGACAATGATGCACACGACTATTGAAGATCTGATCCCCCAGCTAAAATCACAGATACTGGAACGCCTGGATATTGATTACATGGATCCGGAGGAACTCGATGAAGAAATGCCCCTGTTTGGTGAAGTCACCGGCCTGGATTCCATTGACGCCCTGGAGCTGACCGTCATGCTGGAGCAACACTACGGCATCAAAATCACGGATTCGAAAGTGGCACGAAAGATCATGGTTAACGTCCGGACCCTCGCGGAATATGTTTACGAGAACGGTCAGATATGAATCGTCGCGTCTTTATAACCGGTTATGGTATTATTACCGCCATTGGCAGCAATGGCCCGGAGAATTTCGCCTCCCTGAGGAATGAAAGAAGCGGATACGGAAGACTTGATTTCCTCCAAACGGTTCATCGTGATGAGATTTACTGCTGTGAAATCAAATTGTCCGACGATGCGTTGTGCCGTTATGCAGGGGTTCCGACAAAAGCGGGTTTTTCCCGCACAACGCTTCTGGGCCTTATTGCGGCACGCGAAGCCATTGATTCCGCGGGGCTTACGGAAGCCGAAACGACCAGTGCGGGTCTTGTTTCGGCTACAACCGCCGGCGGAATCCGGGAGCTTGAAAGCTACTACTACGAGCTGCAGGACCCCGAAAGCACCGGAGACTTTCTTGCGTTTCTTGATACCGGAGATCCCGGGGAACACACGGAACGCATGGCCGATATCCTGAACATGAAAAGGTATCTCGCCACGGTCAGCACGGCCTGTGCGTCAGCTGCCAATTCCATTATTTTCGGTGCACGGCTGATCGCAAACGGGCTGGCCGATATTATGATCTGCGGGGGCAGCGAGGCTTTGAGCAAAGTCACCATCAACGGTTTCAACTCTCTTAAAATTCTGGACAGGGATTTGTGCAAGCCTTTTGATCACAATCGCAACGGCCTGAACCTGGGCGAGGGTGCCGGTTTCCTTGTTCTCGAAGCCGAAGAGCGGCTGGGGCATCCGGGGAAAAAGGCCATTGCCGAACTGTGCGGCTATGCCAGTTTAAATGATGCCTTTCATCAGACCGCTTCTTCCCCGGAGGGGACGGGAACACTTCAGGCGATGCGGAAAGCCCTGGCCATGGGCGGGATAGCCCCGGAAGATGTTGATTATATCAACGCTCACGGCACGGGCACAGAAAACAATGACCTGTCAGAAGGTCTGTCTGTCCGGGCGCTTTTCAAGGATCAAGTGCCGCCGTTTAGTTCCACAAAACCTTACACCGGGCACACCACCTCTGCGGCCGGCAGCGTGGAGGCGGCGTTTTGTCTTATGGGATTTGAGCATGATGCAATATTTCCCAATCTCAACTTCAGCCGGCCCATGGAAGAGCTTGGCATACGGCCGGTAACGGAATTGCGGCCGGGCGCAGGGCTCAGATATATTCTTTCAAACTCGCTTGGTTTCGGAGGGAGCACCACATCGCTGCTCTTTGCAAAATGCTGATCAACGGCAACGGCCCAAATATTTATATCAACGGTGCGGGCGTTATTTCGCCTCAGCAGACATACGACAACGAAGCATTTCTGCCGGAGGTCACCGAGTATGGCGGCAATGTACTGACCTGCATTCAGCCGAATTTCAAAGATTACATCAACCCTTTCCAGATGCGTCGGCTCAGCCGTATGCTGCGCATGGGACTTTCTGCCGCCACTATCTGTCTTCAAAACGCCCGGCTGGAAACACCGGATGCCATTATAACCGCCACGGGTTACGGTTTTCAGGAAGACATGGGAAAATTTTTACTCGAAATTCTGCAGCAGAATGAACAGCAACTCACCCCGACTTATTTTATGCAAAGCACCTATAATGCACTTTCCGGTCTCATCGCCCTGACGGTCAAGTGCATGGGGTATAACAACACTTATGCCGGCAGAGGCTTTGCCTTTGAAACAGCCGTACAAGACGCCATGCTGCTTGTCCGGGAAAAGGAAGCAGAAAATGTTTTGGTCGGTTCTTTTGACCAGGCCCATCACGTCCAGTACAGCGATTATGCCAGGCTGGGATATGTAAAAAAAGAAAAGACAAGCAATCTGAAACTCTTTGAAAGCCGTACACAAGGCACCCTCCAGGGCGAAGGAATGGCGTTTTTCACGGTTTCCGGTCAGGCGTTTCCCCACTCCTGGTGCCTGCTGCAAAGCCTCCACACTGTTTACCGACCCGCGGATTTTCCGTTTTTGTGTGAAGAATTAACCGATTTTCTGCAGGCCAACGGGATCGGGCCGGAAGATATCGATGTTTTTGTAAACGGGGCAAGCGGCGACATTGTCCGGGACAAATGGAGCATGGAACTCCGGAAAAAATTTTTCAGCCATGCCGCTGAAGTGCTTTTTAAACATTTAACAGGCGAATACGCCACGGCATCTTCTTTCGGCGTCTGGCTCGGGGCCAGGATATTGAAAACCCGCACCATCCCCGAGTCCGTCCTGGCCGATCCAGCCACGTCCGGTCGTCCGCTTCGGACAGTTCTTGTCTGCAACCATTTTCTGGACAGAAATTATTCCTTTTTTCTGCTTACGGGTCGAACCCCGTCTATATCAACCTAAAAAACCTTCCTTCCATTTGCCGCCCCGGAATCAAACCGATTCAGGAAAATGAATCCTGGCGCAATCCAGGCATATGCCGTGGCTCCATTCCGCCTGAGAATGTTTTGAAATAAGAGACATCCGAGCCGCTAAACAGGGGCCAGACTCTTGAGTTCTTTGATAGCGCTCGACCTGCCGATAACAATCAGACAATCCCCCCCCTGCAAGTGCTCCGCAGGGTTGATCGTTGTGATCTGATCCTGTCCTCTGCGAATGCCGACCAGGTTTGCGCCGAATTTTTGCCGGAAATGAAGCTCCGCCAAAGATTTGCCTGAAAGGTCCGAATTCTCCGACACCTGGATTTCGGCTATTTCAAATCGGTCTGTGTCTTCTGCATCTCTTTGCGCTTCAAGTTGATTGAGCATGGTTTCAGCCTCCTTCAAGCCCTCTGGATCTCCCATGAGGAGCAGCCGATCGGCCGGGAAAACACTGAAATCCGGCTTCGGCTCGTAAAAGGTGCGCCCTCCCCGACTGACCGCCAGGACAGATATGCCTGAAGCCGATAACGGAAGTTCTCGTATGGTTCGCCCGGCGGCCGAGGCATCCGAACGAATACGCAACTCGAGAAACGAGACAGGCCAATCTACGCTTTCCGGAAGAAAATCCATCGCATAAGTCAACGCATCGGCCGCTTGTTCCGTTGCATCCTGAAAAGGCCGAAATACCAAATTGGCGCCAGCTCTTTCAAACTCCGCAGCTTCCTGGCTGTTTGTCGCCGTCAAGGCCACCTTTCCCGTATAACCTTCTTGCTTGAGATTCTGGATAAGTGCCAAATTCATCTCTTCGGAACCAACGGTGCTGATAACCCATCGCGCCTTTTTCAATGGCAATTGTTCATGCATCTCCGGGTCCGCCATATCCCCGTAAAGAACAGGCACCCCTTTCTTGCGCCAGTTATCTAAACTGCCGGGGTCGAAGTCGATTCCCACGATAGATTTTTTTCGTCGCAGAAGGTTTTCCATCAGCCCGCTGCCATAGTTGCCCAATCCCACTAAAATGACGTCGACTGGTCTTGTTTCCGCAAAGGTGTCTATGTCCGTCTCCCGGTAAGGATTGCGCCTTTCAAAAATCTTCAATAGAGAGGATAGAATACGATAAAGGGGATAGGAATAGAGGATCATGTAGGTGGACAGGAATATGGTCACCACCCCCACGAGGGTGATCAATCCCATCGTTTCTTCGTTAATGTGGCCGATACTCAGTCCCAGTGCCGCTACGATAAGGGAAAACTCGCTGATTTGGGCCACCGTGAGACCGGCAAGAAAACCGGTGCGGCGACGATATCCCATGATTCCCATAATGGCCAGAACAATGAGCGGATTGCCGAGAAGAACAAAGAGGGAAAAAACAAGGGATGCACCCAATTGCGAGCCCACCATGGACCAATCCAATCGAGCGCCAAGATCGATGAAGAAAAACAAAAGGAGAAAATCCCGGAGGCCTGTGAGCCGTGCGCCAATCGCATCCCTGAAGGCAGTGGACGCCAGTGAGACACCGGCCAGAAATGCGCCGACCTCCTTACTGAATCCCAACAGATCACTTCCCGCTCCGAGAATAACCGCCCATGCGATTGCGAACAGCGTCAACAGTTCCAGGGAATGCGCGAGTCGCCGGGTCAGGTAAGGAGTGACATATTTCATCAGCAGGGCAACCGCACCCAGCAGTCCCACACCTTTTGCGCCAATCGTCAGAAACGAGACATAACCCGGACTCTCCCCGCCAACAGATGCCCCCAATGTCGTCAAGACGACCAGAGCCAAAATGGCGGCGATATCCTGAACAATTAGAAAGCCAATAGCAATCTGGCCATGGAGAGAGTCGATTTCTTTTTTGTCCGACAGGAGCTTTACGATAATGATCGTGCTTGAAAAAGTAAGCGCAACCGAAACATAAGCCGCACTCAGATAAGACAGGCCCATGGCAATGGCAATGATAAACCCGATAAAAGACGTAAACACGATCTGTCCGAGGCCGGTCGCCAGGGCGACGGGACCTGTGGTACGGATCAGATTCAGATCGAGTTTCAGCCCGACAATAAATAACAGAAGGGCTATGCCGATATGGGCCAGAAGCTCAATTTGCTCATAACTATGTATAATGCCCAGAACCGAGGGACCAGCCAGAATGCCAGTTGCCAGAAACATGATGATCAACGGCTGCCGCAATTTTTGCCCGATGATTCCGGTAAGCGTTGCAATGCCCAAAATAGCGGCTATTTCCACAAATTCATTTCCAGCAATCATTTTCTACAACTCCTTGGTCTTCACATAACGCCTACTTGATATGCGAACGGGGGGCGGCAACACAACACGCACTCCTTTCAAAGCGGCAATTGGAAAACGGGTTCATCCAATTGATATAAGCGCATCTTCACAGATCGTGTCCAGAATTTTTAGCGTTTTATCCGTAATACATAATATATCCGGTTTATATCGTCAGTCAAAAAGTGGCTTATGAGCCGGGCGGAGGTTAAGCGAATATGTTTTATTGATCCTTCACCGGGCCGGAATCCATAGATGCGGAATAATCAGACGCGCATATGCCCATAGTGCAAAAACTGATCAATTGCCGCCCACTCCATAGAGCCAGCCGACAATGATGGCCCCTGCACCTATAAGCACAACAGAATCTTTATGGCCGCATGAGCTCACTACCAGGAGCCGGCGCAATTTGAGCATCCAATACAAGAAATTTGTTAAAAATCCGTACTGGCCCTGTATACCCGGCTATAAAACACCGGCTGATAAAACACAAAGGAGCAATCTATGAAGGTTCTGGTGACCGGGGGGACGGGGTTTACGACCAATCGGGGCTGGGATCTCCAGCGTGCCAGAAATGAGCTTGGATTCAGGCCACGGGTCAGCCTCAGCCAAGGCCTTGTTCAGACCATGAAGTGGTACCAGGGCCGGGGGCTTTTATAAGGCCTGCCAAAAGTTCGAATCCAACCCGCCCTGTTTTCAATCATGTACTGCCATTTACATCAACCCCGAGTTGTGTCCTTTCCAGCCTGAAGCCAAGCAGCCCATCCCTGCCCGTGGTCATTGTTTTCAAAATTTTGGAAAAAACGAAAAAAAACAGGCAGGCTTTGTCTTCAGCGAAAACACCTACATTTTTTAATAAGCGTTCGATTTTATATGCATTCATCTTTATCCAAGAATAGGTGTATAAAAAAAGATAACATTGGGGTTGTAAAACTATGAAATTTTGTAGTAACTCTTTTTTGCATACATATCCTTGTTTTGATTTTACCCTTTCTGTCGGAGCATATGATGGATTCAAGCCCTGATTGCAAAAATTCCCAGCAGCAAATCCAGCGCCTGCAGGAGGAAAACAATGCCCTCAAAAAACAGGTAAAAAATCTCAAAGATCAGCGGGACACCTATCGCCAGCTCATCGAAAACCTCAATGAAGTCCTGTATCTCACTGATTTCGATGCCACAGTGACCTACATCACACCCAATGTGGAAAAAATCAGTGGCTACAGGCCTGATGAAATCATCGGCCGCTGCTATATCGACTTTGTCTGTCCCGAAGACCTGCCCAACCGGCTTGACTTTTTTGAAAAAGTCGCCTCAGGCAAGGGGGTGGCAACGGAATACCGCTACCTGACCAAAGACGGCGGGTATGTGTGGGTGATGTCCAACGCCCGGGGCATTTTCCAAAACGGAGAAATCACCGGCATTCAGGGAATGCTGGTGGATATTACCGAACGAAAAAATATGGAGCAGGCCCTTCAGGAAAGCGAACAAAGATACCGAAACATCCTTGAAAGCATCGAGGATGGATTTTATGAAATTGACATGGACCATAAGATCCTGTTCTGCAACCAGGCCCTTTGCAGGATACTTGGCTGTTCCAGGGAGGAATTGATTGGAATGCCGGCCAAAAATTTCATGGATCAAAAAAACAGGAAAAAAATCTCCCGGGCCGTGATGTCTGTGAACAAAACCGGCGAACCCTGGCGATTTATCGATTGGGAATTGATCGGAAAAGACGGCTCGATCCGCCATATCGAAAGCTCTCTTACCCTTGTAAAAGATGACCAGGCAAGCCCTTTGAAATACAGGGGCATCGCCCGGGATGTGACCGAACGCAAAATCGCCGAGAAAGAAAAACAACGCCTTCAGGCCCGGCTTCGCCACGCCCATCAGATGGAAGCCATCGGCACCCTGGCCGGCGGCATTGCCCATGATTTTAACAACATCCTTTCATCGGTTATCGGGTATGCCGAGCTTACGAAGGATCATTTGGAAAAAGACTCGCTGCCTCATCAGAACCTGGCCAGGATAAACGAGGCCGGCCTGCGGGCCAAAGACCTGATTCGACAGATCCTCACCCTTGCCCGGCCGATAGAAGAAGACGCCCGCCCTGTTTCTGTCGTCTCTATGATCAAAGAGGCCCTGAAAATGCTTCGCTCCACCCTGCCCTCGTCCATTGACCTGGTGGAAAACATTTCCGATAATAACCTGATGATCAATGCAGATCCCACCCAGCTTCACCAGATAATCATCAACCTGGCCACCAACGCCAAGCATGCCATGGAAAATGGCGTGGGGACAATGACAGTAACGATTGAAGCCACCCGCTTTGACAATAGCATCCAAAACAGAAACCCCGGTCTGAGACCGGGGGACTATGCTCATATCGCAGTAAGCGATACCGGTGCCGGCATACCCGAAAAACACATCAACCGCATATTCGAGCCCTATTTCACCACCCGGGAAAAAGGACTGGGAACGGGCCTGGGTCTGTCCATTGTCCACGGAATCGTCAAAAGCCACAACGGATACATCGAGGCTGAAAGCCGGGTGGGCAAAGGATCAACCTTTCATGTATACTTTCCGCTTATCCGGGGAAAGAAACCACAACCCGGGAATTTAAATAAAACAGCCCTCCCGCGGGGTTCGGAATGCATCCTCCTGGTTGACGACGAACTGCCCATTGTTGAAATGGAACAGCAAAGCCTGGCGAGTCTGGGCTATACGATCATTGCCCGCACCAGCAGCATGGAGGCGCTGCAGGCGTTTAAGGCACAACCCGGAAAAATCGACCTGGTGATAACGGATATGACCATGCCGACCATGACCGGCGACATGCTGGCAAGGGAGTTCAAAAAACTGCGGCCTGAAATGCCCATTATTTTGTGTACCGGGTTTAGCGAACACATTGAGAAAAAAAACGGCAATCCGGAAATTGACGCATTTTTGCTAAAGCCGGTGCTCAGGGACAAAATGGCCGGGACAGTTCGAAAGGTGCTGGATGGGGCCGGAAACGAATCCTGAGCATTTCAGATTTTTAAAGCCAAAATGGACTTAAAGCTTTTAAAATAATAGGGAAACAGAAATTCTGATGGCACCGTAAAAAGTCTGATTTCAGATGCCTGAGTTGCTGGCGCGCCCGGCAGGATTCGAACCTGCGGCCTACGGATTCGAAGTCCGTGAAATTCTGCTTTCTGCCATTTTCTATTTTTTCCTGCCTAATACTTTAAATCCCTGAATATCAAGAAATTAGAGCTTGACCCGGCTTTTACCCTTTGCTATCCATTACCCATGTTTTTGATTCTGGGGGGTGGAAATAAGGGTGGAAAAATTTTGAAGGGGGCAAGCATGGCTGACACAAAAAGAAAAAAAACAGACCGCACCGGCGTTTATTTTCGTGACGTCACCCGACCGGGTGGCAAGGGCATTGAAAAAATGTATTACGTCACTTTCAAGCGGGGTGACAAAAAGCTGGAAGAAAAGGTGGGTGGTCAGTATCGCGACAATATGACCCCTGCCAAGGCCGCCCGCATCCGAACTGATTTGATCGAGGGCCGCCGGTTGACCCGGAAGGAAGAAAAGGCAAAGAAGGAAGCACAGAAAAAGGCCGAAGCGGGCAAGCCTACCATGCAGCGGTTGTGGCAGGAATTTGAAAAGGCAAAGGCAGACAACAAAAGCATCCGGGATGATCGTTACCGCTGGCAAAGCCATTTAAAGCCGGTGTTTGCAGATAAAACCCCTGGTGAACTCGTTACCCTGGATATTGACCGGCTGCGGCGAAATCTTCTGAAAAAAAAGAATCTGGCACCGGCCACCGCAAAACAGGTGCTTGTCTTGCTAAAGCGCATTATCAACCACGGGGTGAAGCGTGGCCTATGCCCTGCCCTTGATCCCGGGCGCCTTCATATTGAAATGCCGAAGGTGAACAACGAAACCACGGAAGATTTAAGCCCTGACCAGTTAAAAAAACTTATGAAGGCAATCGAAAAGGCCGAGGACTGGCGGGGTGCCGGGATTTTAAAATTGGCGTTATACTCCGGCATGAGGCGCGGCGAACTTCTGGCGTTACAATGGCAGCACGTTGACCTTGACCGGGGGTTTATCCGTATCGTTGACCCCAAGGGTGGCCGGGATGAATCCATCCCTATCAATCAATCAGCAATCGAAACCTTGAAGAACCTGCCACGGACAAAAAGCCCATACGTTTTTCCAGGCCGGGGTGGGCGCAAAGCATCCGATTTGAAAAAGCCCATACAGGCTATTAAGGAAGCCGCAGGGCTGCCGAAAAACTTCAGGCCATGCCACGGGCTGCGGCACGTCTTTGCATCGACCCTGGCCAGCAGCGGCAAGGTGGATATGTATGTTTTGCAAAAATTGTTGACCCACAAAGACCCGAAAATGACAGCGCGCTATGCTCATTTAAGAGATTCGGCGCTCCGGGATGCCTCCGGGGTTATGGACAACGCTTTCACCAATACTGATGAGGCCGAAAATGAAGAAGCAAACCGAGGGTAAGCGATTCACGAGAATTGAACGGCAAGAGCTTTCTATGGATGACCTGGCCGGGGTGCCTTTCCCGGCAGCCTTGAAAAAGATTGATGAGGCCCGGCAGGTGGCCGAAACCATCCTGGATGCCCGTGGTTTGCCGATCGAGCCGAAAACATCATGGAAGCGCGCGGACGGGGTGGAGATGCACGGCTTTTTAGATGGGCATATTGCGGAGCTTTACCCAAAAGACAGCCCGGAGTGGTACGCTGCAAAAATCATTGTTGCCTGCCACCGGCTGCAAAAAGCCACCGGGAACCAGGTCGCGGAACTTGCTTTCCAGGTTGGGCAGTTGACGGCGTACGCGCGCGTTTATCAAATGACTACCCAGACCGATGCAAAGGGTGGCAGCAGAAACAAGCGCCAAGCCTGGGCCGATGCCCTGGCAAAAGAGCTGTGTCATTTAAGCAATGAAGAAATTGCATGGGAACTTGAAGATAACGAGGATGTTCAGATTGAAGCCGAAGGAATCCGTTATGACATTTTAATGGAAGAGGACCCGGAAAACCTGACCAAAGATATTATAAAAGCTGTGCCCTTAACTTCTAAGCGCGCCCCTCGAGAAATACGCCTTAGCTCTTTTATGCGGCGCTATATCCAGCCTGCCAGAAAAGTTTCAAAATAATTTCATTTTTTCCCGGACGCCAAGCGGCTTAGTGTCCGGGACGCTTATTAGAGTGCATTCAAAACCTTAAACAAAAGGAGAATGCACCATGAGCAGACCGGAACGAATCATTGTTTCTGAACGTGAAGCCGCCCATATGCTGGGGCTATCCGTCAAAACCCTCCAAGCAAGACGCCACCGTCACCTACCGCCGAACTATTACAAGATGGGCCGAAGTATCCGCTACAAGGTGGCCGACCTGCTTGCCTGGATCGAAGAAGGCAAGGTTGAAACAGAGGCAAGGGGGTGATTCATGCTTGAAAAAGAAGAAGCCCGGCGCGGGGCGGCGACCGGGCAAGGACAAGAAAAAAGCTACAACCATAATAGGCAAGCGCGGTTTACAAGTCAAGATATTATCAAGGCCATTGAGCGCTACCACAGCCAAAAAATCAGCACGTTTCCGTTATCAAAAGATAAGACCCCTCTGGTTGAAGGATGGCCGGACCGCGATTTTTTACTTGAAGAACACGACAGGCAGGGCGTGGCCGGAATCGGAACCTGCCCCGGACGCTGGCCGGTGCCCGTGATGGTATTTGACATTGACGGGCCACAGGGGCGCGAATCCTGGCAGCGATGCCTTGAACAATACGGACCCCTGCCACCCACCTTTAGCGTAACCACAGGGCGCGATGGCGGCGGCGAACACTTCTATTATAGGACACCGCCGGGCCTTTTTGTCAAAAGCAATGCCTCAAAATTTGCCCCTAAAATTGATTTACGCGGCACCAGAGGACAGGCGGTCTTACCACCCACAACCCACCGGAGCGGGAAGCGGTACGCATGGCGCTTTGACGGGCAAACCTGCGAGTGGATAGACCCCGAAAAGATCCCGATGCTACCTGCCCCCTGGTTGCAGGCCCTTATTGATACCGGCAGCGCATATTATCCGGGCCAGCAACAAGACCGCAGCAGCGAGCGCAGAGAGTTTGCCGGGCATAGCACCGCATATGCCTTAAAAGCCCTGGAGGGCGAAATCGCAAAGGTTCAGCAGGCGGAAAAAGACACCCGGAATAATTCTTTAAATGATGCGGCTTTCAGGCTGGGCACCCTGGTTGCAGGCGGGGAACTTTCCCGGAACCTGGTTGAACAATCATTGCTTAACGCGGCGCTTGATGCAGGGCTGCCGGAACGGGAAGCGAAAAAAACCATTGAAAGCGGATTGAAAAGCGGGGAACGTAAACCCCGGCAGGCACCCCGGAAGGATAGCGGCGGCGAACGTTCACAGAGCAGCACTGCGGAACCAGACGCGGACCCGGAACCCCTGCCGGATGAACTGCTACCCGTGGCACCGTTTGATTTTGCCTTATTGCCGAATTCATTGCGCCCGTGGGCGGAAGATATTTGCGAGCGGATGCAATGCCCGCCGGATTTTATCGCAGCCGGGATAATGGCAGCACTGGCCGGTTTGATAGGCCGAAAGGTGGCAGTCAGGCCGCAGGCCCGGACGGATTGGACCGTGGTTTGCAACCTATGGGCGTTGGTAGTGGGCAGGCCCGGTGTTTTAAAGTCACCGGCGCTTGAACAGGCCCTTGCACCAGTAAAGCGGCTTGCAGCAATGGCAGCCGAACGGCACGAGCAGGCCGAAGCCGAATACCAGGCCGAAGCAATGGCCGCAAAGCTGAAAAAGGAAGCAGCCGAAAAGCAGGCCCGGAAGGCCCTGGAGAAAAACCCGGACGCGGACCTTTCTGCACTTTTTGCAGTAGGGGAACCTGCCGTTCCACAGCTAAAAAGATATATTGCCAACGACACAAGCCCGGCAAGTTTAGGCGAATTGTTACGGCAGAACCCCAACGGGCTGCTTGTTTTCCGTGATGAAATTGTAAGCCTGCTTAAAAGTTTGGATCGCGAAGGACAAGAGGAAGGGCGCGGCTTTTACTTGACCGCGTGGAACGGAGACAGCCCTTATACCTTTGACCGGATCGGACGCGGGTTAAACCTTCATATCCCGGCGGTTTGCTTGTCAGTATTAGGCGGAACGCAGCCGGGGCGCTTGTCTGAATATATCCGGCAGGCTGTTAAGGGCGGCGCGGCGGATGATGGATTGATTCAGCGGTTTGGCTTACTTGTCTGGCCGGACACCGGCGGCAAGTGGCAGGACGTGGACAGGTGGCCGGACACGGACGCGAAAAATCAGGCTTTTAAAGTGTTTGATCGCCTGGACAGGCTGAACCCCCTGAAGATAGGCGCAGAGCAGGACACAGACCAGGACGGTGCACCCGATGGGCCGCCTTACCTGCGGTTTGAACCGGCGGCGCTTGAGCTATTCCAGGAATGGCGGGCCACCCTGGAAAACCGATTGCGCGGAGAACTGCACCCGGCGCTTGAAAGTCATTTTGCAAAATACCGCAAGCTGATTCCTTCCATTGCTTTAATAAACCACCTTGCAGACAACGGCACCGGGCCAGTATCAGAACAAGCCACCCTGCAAGCCCTGGCGTGGGGCGAATATTTAGAAACCCATGCACAGAGGGCTTATGGTTCAGTATCGCAGCCGGAAATAACGGTTGCCACGGCTATACTGGGCCGCATTAAAAAAGGCGATTTAAAAACCCCGTTTACCAAGTGGGAGGTTTGGCGGCCTGGGTGGGCAAAGCTCACTGATAAGGATCAAGTCAAAGAGGCCCTTACTTTGCTTGAAGCATACGGCTGGATCTTTCGGGAAAGGATCGAGGCCACCGGGGGCAGGCCGAAAACCGTTTACCATGTCAATGAAAGGGCGAAGCTATGACCTACCTTGAAAAATTGAAATCGAAAATAAGCCCACCAGGGGAACTGCAAAAACCGCAAAAAGGTTTTGAACCGGAAAATACGCCTACTGCCCCTACTGCAAAAACTGCAAAAACCCCTTTTTACACTTTTTGCAGTACACGGGGGAGGCGTTTTTCTGGCAATCAAGATCCGGCACAAAACAAAGGCGGAACCTTTATTGTGGTTGATGACCTGGACCCCCATGCTGTTACCGGCATTGTGCCGGAAATGGATGCAGAAACCTTTGCAGGATTCAAGGCGGATATTCAGGCTAAGGGTTTACTTGAGCCAGTTGTTTTATTCCAGGGGGAGATTCTGGACGGACGGGCGCGTTATCGGGCTTGTAAGGAGCTGGGCCGCCCCGTGGTTGCCCGCAAGTGGGAAGGTGGTATGGACCCCGTGGACTTTATCCGGGCTGTAAATCTTTTGAGAAGCCACAACGTGCAGGGGCAAGGCACCGGGTTAAAAATTGAACCTCTGACCACCTGCCTCCACGGGAAGCCCTGCCCGCACTTGGACGCACCCGGCGGCGACAAACGCCCGGCGTGCCTGGAGGCGATGGACTTTATTTTCGATATGGGCGCCTGCCCTCTGAACAAATGGAAGCAACCTTATTGAAAAACCCCTTGCACACCACTACATATTGTGGTATAAAATGTATTAAATACAATATATAGAAAGGGGATAATATGAATCAAAAATTTCAAATAGTTATGAAACCAGACACGCACCGGCGGCTGAAAGCATTGGCAGCCATAAGCGGCCTGTCAATCGGCGACACCCTTCACGCCCTGCTTGATCGGCTCGAGGAAAAAGGCCGGACGGTTCAAACCCGCCTGGCGGATGCCGGGCTGACCTCTTATGCAGAGCAAATGCCCCTAAGTCTTGGGTTGATGAAGGACAGCACCCTGGCAAGCCTGTTACGGGAGCCGCCTGAAGGGTTAGCACAAAAGCCCGAATGGGGACCGGCAGGCAATGAAGAACGGTAACATCATAGAGGCCCGCACCCAGCACTTGCTTGATGCCCTTCGCGCATACAACATTGATCCGGCGCAATACCTGGAAGGCGTGGTTCACCGGCTGGATGCAGAGCAGGCAGAGCAAAGGCTTAAGCGTAAACGCAAGAGGCAGCGACAATATGCGGACGGATAACCCCCCCATGCTCGCATCTTCCCAGCGGGGGCGGAGTGAACCGCACGGGTATCCGAGCTTTAACGTTAACTCACTAAAAACCCGGCGTGTATTGTGCGCGCAGGCGCGCGCGTTATAAGGGAAATCGGCTTATGTTGACTGAATTTTTGAACAAACGTTTTGACAAGCGCCCAACCAAAACAGACCTTGAACGCCGACTCCGTGCGCGTGGTTACAGCAGGAACGCAGCGAAACGGGCTGTGCATGAAGTAGCAGAGATTGACCAGGGGTTGTTTAAACCTCCCGTCAATAAGAGCGGAAAAACGCCGAGTCCGTGAAGGCCGACGCAATGCGGTTCAACGGCCTGCGTTGAGGCAGGAATCGGGTTTGGCGCTCGTTTATAACGACACAACAAAAAACAATACGAAAGGATTAAATACTATGAGCACAGAACTATCAAGAACAATTGAAGAGCTGGGTAAGTCTTTTGAAGAATTCAAGGCGGCACAGGATGAACGCCTTGCACAGGTGGAGCTTGCGCAGAACAGGATTCCAGCACCCGGCAATGGTCCTGTGGAGCCGGAAAGCGGGTTTCTGCCTTCCAAGTTTTGCGTAACCCTGGAAGGACAACGGATTCCTGTGCTGGAAAAAAGCCAGAAACTTAGCGACTATTTCCGGCCGCAGGAAGGAGAGCAGGATTTTTCCCTGGGCGATTATGTAAAGGCTTCCATGGGCCTAAGGTCAAAGGCCGTGACCCGTGGCCCTGAAACCGTGCCCACCGCAGTTTCGATGAACATTATTGATGCCGTGCGGACAAAATCAAGGGTTATGCAGGCCGGCAGCATGACAATCCCAATTGAAGGCAAGACAAACCTGCTCCGGATTGAAGGCGACCCGACCGTTTTTGAGCATTCCGAAGGCGTGGAGGACATTTCCGAATCCGAGCCGAGCTTTACCAACGTGGAGCTTGATCCGGGCGCCCTGGTTGCAGCCATTCCGCTGACTATGGAAATCGTGCAGGACTCTTTAAACCTGGATGCGGCGCTGCAAACATCGATTACCGCAGCGATGGCCCGAAAGCTGGACAGCACCGCACTTTCAACCATCCTTGCAGATACGGACATCCCGACCAATGCCGGGGAGTCTCCGGCCGTGGCCCGCGATACCGAAACCTGGAGCGGGGTGCTTTCCGCTGTGGGAGATATGTTGGCCTTGGATATGGATGTGCCCACCGCGATGATCGCAAATGCGGCCGACTATATCGCACGGGCTGGACAGCAGGCAGACAGCGCCGGGAATTGGCTTGGCGCGCCTCCAATCCTTTCTGGCATGGCCGACTTGCAGACCACCGGCATTGATGCTGGAAGGAGTGTTTTGGGAGGTTTTAATCTGGGCTTTGCGGTTGCCGTAAGACACGAGCTGCGCCTGGAGGTAATCCGGTTCGCTAAGCACAAAAGCGCAACCCATGTGCTGGTTGCTTATGCGCGTATGGCAGGCTACGTGATCCAGCCCAACGCCTTGTTTATCCAGGACAAGGATGGATAGCTTTATTAAGATCCGCCTGGCTCCGGGGCGGCAATACCGGGCTATTTTCAATGGCCGCCCTCCCGGAGGCGGTTTGCAATATCCGGGGCTTCGCTCGCGGACGGACCGGCTGCCGGAATGGTGGCCGGTTCGGACCGTGGGGGGCGGGGTTAAAGACCATGACCCAAAACCTGAAAACCGGATAGGCACCGCAAATATATTTATTCGAATTGTTTCCTTTCAAAAAATCGAGGCGACCAATGAACTTATCAAAAGAAGCACAAACATGGAAAGAACGGCTTGAAGCGGAGTACGACTTGTCAGACAGCGGCGCTCAGGTGCTTCTACTGACCATGTGCGAGGCGTTTGACAGGCTGCGGAAGTGTCAGGTTGCAATTAAAAAAGACGGCCAGGTGGTAAAAGACCGCTTTGACCAGGACAAGCCCCACCCGCTGCTTTCTGTGGAAAGAGACGCAAGGGCGCAGTTGATGCAGGCGCTTAAACAGTTGAATCTTGACCTGGAAGTAACCCCGCATCCAGGCCCCGGCAGACCACCCGGAAAGTGAGGGAGATATGGCACTAAAGCGAAAACCCCGGACCCGTCAAGCAATGCCGCAGCACGTTAAAAACCTTTTCATGCTGGGAAGCGGCGCGAATACACAATACACACCACAGGAAATCAAGCAACTGTGGCAAAAGCACGGCAGGCAGTTTTTAAAGCACCTTGACGGCCTGGACCGCGAAACCAGCCCATTCCGGATGTTTCCAATGATTTTCAGTCTTTTAAATTCGGATGAAACAAGAGAACGTGCGAGGTTTGGCCTTTGAGTAAAAACCCACCGCGTTATCCCGATTGCAGATTTTACCAGCAATGCCTTAACCGGGCAGCCCGATCACTTGATGGCGTACTTTCATGTGAAGCCTGCCCCGAGTACACACCCGAACCCTGCAAAACAGATCCCTATGACGCGGCCTGCTGCAAATCGCTTTTATCTGCTATTGTTCGCCCGGAAACCTACGACGACCAGACCCCGCAGCGATTGATTCGACAATTCCTTGACGCGCACAGCAATTTTGAGGAACCAGACCACACCGGAACCCGCACGGCACGCGCGTGAAGTCCTGAGAGGCCACAGAATCGACGATCTTTTTTTCAGAAGGGGGTAACCCCTCTGGAAATTTCTGGCAACTGGCAAGTGTATATCGATGGCAGACAACAAAACATAGTTAGCTTGACATGGCCGCCCTGGAGATCCGGGACGGCTTTTTTTATTGCAAAATAATCCGGGCCGGTTTAAGCCGGGTGGAAATTTGGGTGGAATTTTCAATCAGAGGTCATAGGGTGGAAATACGGGTGGAAATCATTTTTCAGGAAATAAAAAAGGCAGCCATGAAATCAATCATAACTGCCTGTTTTTATTGCTGGCGCGCCCGGCAGGATTCGAACCTGCGGCCTACGGATTCGAAGTCCGGCGCTCTATCCAGCTGAGCTACGGGCGCATTTCCGGGAGAGGATAAAATGGGGTGAGTGATGGGACTTGAACCCACGGCCCCCAGGGCCACAACCTGGTGCTCTGCCAACTGAGCTACACTCACCATATCTGACCTTAAACTCCATTCACCTAACAAAATAACACCGCTGATGCAAGCCATTTTTCATGGCCGGGAGCCGGCCGGTCAAGAAAGGCCCGCTAAACTTAATGATTGACCGTATACGGGTTTTTGATTACATATTTACTTTAACGCAAACATTGATGGCACCGTAAAAAGTCTGATTTCAGATGGTGCCGTAAAAGTTCAAGATCAAGGCTTGCGCAATTTCGAAGAATACAGCGTACTTATCCGTACGTGAAATTATGAGAAATTGCGCGTAACGCAGATATTGAACTTTTACGGGGCCATCAAAATTAAGGAGGTCATAGTGAATCCGGCCACAAAGGCGATTGTTCGAATTGTTACCGGCGGCATACTGGCCGTTGTGCTCTCCCGGCTGTTTTTCCCGGAATCCGGGCTGGTATTTGCCGCAGGCCTGTTTGTGGCCCTTGTGGGCGCAGCCTATGGCCTGGAATGGATCCACAACAGAAACAAAGACTAACAGGTACCCTGCATTGAAACAGATCATCCTCGGCACGGCCGGACATATTGACCATGGAAAAACCAGCCTGATCAAAGCGGTTTCCGGAACGGATACGGACCGGCTGAAAGAAGAAAAGCGCCGGGGGATAACCATTGAACTCGGTTTTGCCGCCATTGATTTGCCAAGCGGACTGCATATCGGTGTGGTGGATGTGCCCGGCCATGAAAAGTTTGTGAAAAACATGGTTGCCGGAGCCACCGGCATTGACGTGGTGGCTGTCATCATTGCCGCAGATGAAGGCGTGATGCCCCAGACCCGCGAACACATGGAAATCTGCAGTCTGCTGGGCATCCGCTACGGTTTTGTGGTGCTTACCAAGACTGACATGGTTGACGAGGAATGGCTGGAGCTGGTCACCGAAGATGTCACCGATTTCATGGCAGACACATTTCTGGAAGACTCGCCCATTGTTCCGGTTTCCTCTGTTACCCGTGACGGACTTGACCAATTTATTGAGACCCTGGACCGCTACTGCATGGCCCTTCCGGAAAGAACAGCCACCGGCATTTTCCGGCTTCCCATAGACCGGGTTTTTTCCATGAAAGGATTTGGCACCGTGGTTACCGGCACCCTGGTCTCCGGACATGTGGAGCTGGGCGAGCAGGTGATGGTCTATCCGTCTGGCATCACAACCAAGGTCCGTGGCATCCAGGTCCATGACCGGTCCGTGGAATCAGCCGAAGCCGGCCTGCGAACGGCCATCAATTTCCAGGGCGTTGACAAGTATGCGGTCAACCGGGGCGATGTGCTGGCCCGGCCCGACACCCTGATTCCCACATACATGATTGACGTGGAACTGCACCTGCTGGAAAGCAATGAGCGGCCCCTGAAAAACCGACAGCGGGTACGATTCCATATCGGCACCTCTCAGATGCCCTGCCATATTGTTTTGATCGACCGCGACGTGCTCGAACCCGGGGAAACGGCCCTGGTGCAGGTGCGGCTGGAAGGACCGGTTGTATGCGTGCGCGACGACCGCTATGTGATCCGCAGCTACTCGCCTGTGCGGACCCTGGGCGGGGGCCGGGTTTTAAATCCTGCACCGCCCAAGCACAAACGCTTCCGAAAGGAATCCATGGAGCGCATCGAGCGGCTCTGCGACACGGATCCGCAATCGCTTATCGCATCCCACATCGAAATGGCCGGTTTTGCGGAACGCTCCTTTGCCGAGCTCAAGGTGCTCACCAGCCTGTCAGACAAGGCCCTGGACGCGTCTTTGAAAAAACTGCTCTCTGACCGGACCATTATCCAGACCGAGCGCAGCCAGCGCCGATTTGTTCATCAGTCTGTATTTGAAACCTTCCGAAAGGATGTTACAGAACTGCTTTCAGCCTATCACAAGCGCCACCCCCTGAAAGCCGGCATGTCCAAGGGTGAGCTTCGCTCCAAGCTGCCCGACATTGAAACCCCCCGGCTGTTTAACCAGATGCTCCATCTTTTGCTGAAAACCAACGAGGTGGTCCAAAACGATGACAGCGTGCACTTAGCCGGCCACCAGGTCACCCTGGAAACCGATCAGAGCGATCTGAAGGAAAAAATTCTCGGCATATATGCGGAAAAAGGCCTCCAGCCGCCCTACTTCAAGGAACTGGTTCAGATGCTGGAAACCGATCCGGCAAAGGCCAAAAACGTACTCATGCACCTGGTGGACGAAGGCCGCGTGATCCGGGTCAAAGAAGAGCTGTTTTTCCATGCCGGCGCCATCTCTGATTTAAAGGCCCGGCTCATTGATTTTCTGCAGCAAAACCAGGAGATCAATCCCGGAGCGTTCAAGGAAATGACCGGTGCATCCAGAAAATACACCATTCCTCTGTTTGAATACTTTGACTCCGAAAACATTACCATCCGGGTCGGCGACGTGCGCAAGCTGAGAAAAAAAGCAACAGCCCGGTAAGCCTTCCCCGGTGGCCGACAGACAATTGCTTTCATTCAAATCACCCCGGCCATTTCCGCGGCAATGCTGTCGAGAAACAGCATGCCCCGGGAAGTCAGGCGGCAGCGGTTATGGCTGATGCGCATGTGGCCGGTTTCTTCAAAACGGCGGATCACGGATCCAAACATCTGCCCGAAATCACGATTAAAACGTTTTTCCAACAGGGCCACATCAATGCCGTCTGACTGGCGCAGGCCCAGGTAAACGGCTTCTATCATCATCTGTGAATCTGTGAGCCGTTCGGATGCCGCCGTGGGCAGGCGCCCGGCGGAAAGATCCCTGATATAGCGGCTCAAATCCGCATGATTCCAGAACCGCTCCGGCTCTGTGTAGGAGTGGGCGGCCGGGCCCAGGCCGAGATAGGACGCATTGTTCCAGTATTTCTGGTTGTGCCGGGAGCGTTTGGCCCTGTGGACCGCAAAATTGGAGATCTCGTAGTGCTGATATCCCTTTTCGGCAAAAAAATCCTGTGCCTGCACAAACATGGCCGATACACGGTCTTCTGACAGGGGTTTGATCCGGCCGGCATCCTTGTCCGCTGAAAGCCGGGTGCCCGGCTCGTAGGTGAGCATGTAGCAGGAAACATGAGCGGGACAAAAGCCTGCCGCCGCCTCCAGATCCTTTTGCCAGGAATCCCGGCCCTGCCCGGGCAGGCCGTATATCAGATCCAAGCCAATATCCGAAAAACCGGCCTTTTCTGCAGCCCGGAGAGCATCAGCCGCCTGGCGGGCGCAATGAATCCGTCCAAGAAATGAAAGATTGGCGTCATTAAAGGACTGGACCCCGATATTGATGCGGCTGACCCCGGCTGACCGGTATTGGGCCAGGCTCCGGGCCGCAAGGGTGCCGGGGTTTGCCTCAAGGGTGATTTCCGCGCCGGGCAGAATGTGAAAGTGTTTTGCTGCGGCTTCAAGCACGCGCCCTGTGCGCCCGGGCCCCAGAACCGAAGGGGTGCCCCCGCCCAGGTAGATCGTATCAAAGAACGCGTCTTTAAAACCAGCCGCCTGCATCTGCATTTCCGCAATCAGGGCGTCCATATAAACGTCCACGGCCGACAAATCCGCAATGGAGTAAAAATCACAATACCGGCACTTGCGAACGCAAAACGGCACGTGAATGTAAAGGCCCGGGAGCATCAGATAAACCGCTTCATCATCTCGTCGATAAACGCATCCACGTTATCCGGGGTAATGCCGTTTTTGGAACACAAATCCTGGAGCTGGGACCGAACCCCGGCGGTTTCCAGATCATCTGTGCTGCGCAGCTGCCCCAGCCGCCGGCCCACCTGGTAAAGCATCCGGTCATGGGGGGACATGGCCAGAAAAGCCTCGATGACCCCGGTCATCCGCTCCTTATCTTCCGGCAAGGTTCCCTGGATATCCTCAAACAGGTTCAGGATATGATCGCTTCGAACCCGGCTGGCAATGCCCTCCAAATTCTGCAGAAAAAGCAGGATTTCCTCTGCAGCCTCAACATCGGTTAATTTTTCAAACCGGCCTGCCTGATAATCTTCAAACAAGGGAACGCTGCCGGGAATGGCCAGGGTGCGCAAACGAATATAATCCGGATTGATCTGGTTTAACGCGTCTGCGGTCTCCAGGGCATGGCTGCGGGAAAGCGCCCTGCCCCCGAGGCCGGGCATCACGTATTCGGAAAGTTCAATGCCTGCGGCCACGGCCTTTTTTCCGGCCTTGACATGCTGTTGCTGGGTGGTGCCTTTTTGCACCATTTTCAAAACCGCGTCGCTTCCCGACTCCATGCCGATGTGTAAACGATTTAATCCGGCTTTGGCTATGGCCTTTAACCGGTCATCTGCGATGCGGGCCACTGTATGAGACCGGGCATAGGTGGTGATCCGAATCACTCCGGGAAATCGCGCTTTCAAATGCTGCAGTATTTCGATCATCTCCTCCGGGGAAATGATCATGCTGTTGGCATCCTGTAAAAACACCGACTCCATGCCCGCGGCATACCAATTCAGGGCCGCGTAAAAAGCCTGGCGCGCGGAATCGGAAAGCCCTGAAACATAGGCATCCAGATCCGCCCGGGAAACCTGACCCGCAGAATCGCTCATGCTCCGCAATACCCGGACATGTTCATAAACAGCATCAATGTCTTTTTTGACGTGTTCCACAGGCCGCAAAGAAAATTTTTCTCCCTTGTAAACCGGACAGAACGCGCACTTGTTCCAGGGACAATTGCGGGTCACCCGGATCAGCAGGCTGTGGGCTTCGCTGGGCGGACGGATCGGGCCCTGCTCAAAACCCTTGTATTGCTGTTTTTGTGTTGATTTGCGCTTCAATTTATGTTCTCCTCTATGTTGATCCCATGAAAAAAAAACTGCTGCTCATACTGATTCTTTTTCTTGCTGCCGCATCTGTAGCCGCGGGCCTGTTTGCCCGTCATATGGCCCGCTATGCACAGATGCCGGTCAACCCGTCCCTTGACCGATCCGTGAAACTGGTCATCAAACCGGGCCAGAGCTTCAAAGATGTCACGGCCATGCTCCGGGAAAAGGGTCTTATCAAGCACCCCACAAAATTCCGGATTCTTGCAGTTTATCAAAAAGCCACCACCCGGATCAAGGCCGGGGAATACCGCATCCCGGGCTCCATGAGCCCAAACCGGATCCTCCGGCAATTGGGCGAAGGCAGGGTACATCTGCACCGGGTGACCCTTCCCGAAGGTCTGACCATCCATGAAACCGCCCAAAGGGTGGCCGATGCCGGACTGTGTGAAAAATCCGAATTCACCAGGGCGGCCACAAACCCTGAACTGGCACGGCAGATGGGCCTTTCCGCAAAAACCACGGAAGGCTATTTGTTTCCGGAAACCTATTATTTTGAAAAGCCCGTTTCCGCAGAAACCATTGTGCGGACCATGGTCCGGCGGTTTCAGGGCGTGTTCTCGGATCAATGGAAGCAGCGGGCCGACGAGCTGGGCTTTTCCGTCCACGAGATCGTCACCCTGGCCTCCATTATTGAAAAGGAAACCGGAGCACCTGAAGAACGAAAAACCGTATCCTCGGTATTTCACAACCGGCTGGAAAAGGGGATGCGCTTAGACAGCGACCCCACGGTAATCTACGGCATTGAAGACTTTGACGGCAACCTGACCCGAAAACACCTAAGAACGCCCACTGCCTACAACACATACAAACGCAAGGGGCTGCCCCCGGGACCCATTGCAAACCCCGGCCAAGCATCGCTTCATGCTGCCCTTTACCCGGCAGACACCCCTTATCTTTATTTTGTGGCGGATTCAGAAAACAGTCATTATTTTTCCACCACATTGAAAGAACACAACCGGGCTGTGCGCAAATACCAGCTTAACCGATAAACCGGACCCGGGAATACACATCATCATCGAGCCGGCCGCAAAAGCTTTGCGCCCCCAGCAGATGACAGCCCGCAGCCGCGATCATGGCCGCGTTGTCCCCGCACAATGCCAGATCCGGAACAAACAATTTTATCCCATTATCTGCGGCCAGATCCGCGGTCTTGCGGCGCAAACACGCGTTTGCCGCCACTCCGCCCACGATGGCGGCATGGCCGCAGCCGTGGGTTTTGGCCGCCAGGATCAGCTTGTCGGCCATTACATCCACGACCGCTGCCTCAAATCCCGCGGCAATGTCTGCCAGGTGCTCCCGCCAGTCCCCATGGGTTTCAAGGTGGCGCTTAACCGCACTTTTAATACCGGAGAAGCTGAAATCAAAGGCCTCCCTGTCCAGATAGGCCCGGGGGAAACGGTACTTTTCCGGATTGCCTTTGCCTGCCAGATCAGAAATCACCGCACCGCCGGGATACCCCAAATCCAGCATTTTCGCCACTTTGTCAAAGGCTTCTCCTGCGGCGTCATCCCGGGTCTGGCCCAGGCATTCGGACCGGGTATGGGAATGCACCAGATAGATGCTGGTGTGCCCGCCCGAGGCCAGCAGGGCTGCAAACGGAAATTTCGGGGCGGGCCGGCAAAAAAATAAGGAATTTAAATGCCCTTCCAGATGGTTGACGCCCACCCATGGGATATTGCGGGCATAAGCCCAGGCCCGGGCAAAACAGAAACCTACCAGCAGCGCCCCCACCAGACCGGGACCCTGGGTAACGGCCACCGCATCAATATCTGCAGGCCGGGCCCCGGCTTCATCCAGGGCCTGGTCCACCACCGGGGCAATGGCTTCAATGTGCTTGCGCGAAGCCAGCTCCGGAACCACGCCGCCGAACCGATGATGAAGCTTTACCTGGGAGGCCACCACTGAGGAACATATTTCAATGCCGTCTTTGACCACCGCAGCCGCGGTTTCATCGCAGGAGGTTTCTATTCCGAGTATTTTCATGAGGAAAGCAGGTCCGTAGATTTGATGGCACCGTAAAAAGTCTGATTTCAGATGGCGCCGTAAAGTGTTCAAGATCAAGGCTTGCGCAATTTCGAAGAATGCAGCGTACTTAGCCGTACGTGAAATTCTGAGAAATTGCGCGTAACGCAGATATTGCACTTTTTACGGCGCCATCAGATTTGGGGTCAGCAGATAAAAAAAAGGCCGGTTGCCGTTTGATCCCGGCATTCCCGGCCTTGCTGTATGCGTTATGCGCTTCCGGGTTTTCAGGCACGGACTAGGCCGAAGCCCACCGGAACCGTTCCTTGTCGGATTTGCGGCGCTGAACCACTTCGCCGACGATCCAGGCCTTTTCATTCATGGCCGCAAGCCGGTCAACCACTTCCTGGGCGGCCTTGGCAGGGACAACCGCCACCATGCCCAGCCCGTTGTTAAACGTCTGCAGCATCTCGGCGTCATCCACGCGCCCGGCATCCTGGAGAAACTTAAAAACAGGCGGCACTTCCCAGGAATCCTTGTAAAGCACCAGGCTGCATGCAGAGGGAATCACGCGAAGCAGATTTTCAGCAATCCCGCCGCCGGTAATATGCGCCAGTGCGTGGATGGGCAGATCCTTTAGGAGGCGCAGCAGGGTCTCCGTATAAATCCGCGTGGGCGTCAGAAGCTCCTCTCCAAGGGTTTTTCCCAGCTCCGGCACGTAATCGTCAATCTTTAGGTTCAGCGTATCAAAACAGATCTTTCGCACCAGGGAGTAGCCGTTGCTGTGAAGCCCGGATGAAGCAAAGCCCACCAGTTTATGACCGCCGCGGATTTCTGAGCCGTCAATAATCCGGTCATTGTCCACCACGCCCACGGCAAACCCGGCCAGGTCATATTCGTTTTCCCGATAAATGCCCGGCATCTCGGCGGTTTCCCCGGCGATCAGTGCGCACTGTGCCTGGCGGCAGCCCTCGGCAATGCCTTCGACGATCTGTTTTCCAACATTGACATCAAGGCTGCCCATTGCCAGGTAATCCAAAAAAAACAAAGGCTTGGCCCCCTGGACCACAACATCATTGACGCACATGGCCACCAGGTCAATGCCAACAGTGTCATGCTTATCCATCATAAAGGCGATCTTGAGCTTGGTGCCCACCCCGTCGGTGGAACTGACCAGTACCGGGTTCTGATAATCGCCGGTTTTCAGCGAATAAAGCCCGCCAAAACCGCCGATTTCCCCCATTACACCCGTTCGCGGGGTCTGTGAGGCGATTTTCTTGACTGCATCCACAAACTCGTTTGCCTTTTCGATATTCACACCTGCTGCGGCATAGGTGGAAGATCCCTCAGAACTTGACATCTTGTATTATCCCTGTATCCTTCTTGGATTTCGGTAGGTTCTTAAAAAAGACATTCCGCTTCCCACGGCAGCCTGGAACAAAACTTTCCGCAAAAATCCGCAGAAAATTTCCAAAAAAAACTGCAAAAATTGATGGCACCGTAAAAAGTCTGATTTCAGATGGCGCCGTAAAAAGTTGACGTTTACGGGGTTGCTGAAAACATTTCAGAAAAGTGCGGCCGATAACTTAAAAAGTATAACTTGATATCTGAAATGCAAATAAAAGTCAAAACAAAATTTTTGACAACCCCGCCAATGTGGTGTATTCAAACACAACATCGTCCTTTACACAACGGGTATTACAAACGAGGTGAACATGAAACCATTTGCCAGATTAAACCGTCTGCCGCCGTATGTCTTTGCCGCTGTCAACGAACTGAAAATGGAGCTGCGGCACGCGGGTGAAGATATCGTGGACTTGGGTATGGGCAATCCGGATCTCGGAACGCCCGACCATATTGTGGACAAACTCGTGGAAGCCGCCCAGAAGCCGCATAACCACCGTTATTCCGCATCAATGGGCATTAAAAAGCTGCGAATGGCCATCGCGGACTGGTATAAACGCCGGTATGACGTTGATATCGACTACGAAACAGAAGCCATTGCCACCATCGGGGCAAAAGAGGGGATCTCTCACTTGATGCTGGTCACGGTCGGGCCCGGTGACGTGGTGCTTTCCCCCAACCCCACATATCCCATCCATCCCTATTCAGCCATTATCTCAGGGGCGGATGTACGCTACGTGCCCCTGGGGCCGGACACGGATTTCTTTGAAAACCTGGTGACCGCCACCAAGCATACCTGGCCCAAGCCCAAGGTCATGGTGCTGTGCTTTCCGCACAATCCCACGACTGAAACCGTGGATCTCGATTTTTTCCAGAAAATCGTGGATTTTGCAAAGGAGCACGATATCCTGGTGATCCATGACATGGCTTATGCGGACATCGTGTTTGATGGCTACAAGCCGCCAAGTTTTCTGCAGGCCAAGGGCGCCAAGGATGTGGGCGTGGAGTTTTTCTCCCTTTCCAAGAGCTACAACATGCCCGGATGGCGGGTGGGTTTCTGCGTAGGCAACCAGGAAGTGGTTGCGGCGTTAAAACGCATTAAGAGCTATCTGGACTACGGCATTTTCCAGCCAATCCAGATCGCCAGCATCATCGCCCTAAACGGCCCCCAGGAGTGCGTAACCGAAACCTGCGATATTTACAAGTCCCGCCGGGACGCACTGATTCAGGGCCTTGCCCGGGCCGGCTGGGAAATCTCCCCGCCAAAGGCCACCATGTTTGTCTGGGGCCGGATTCCCGAACCTTTCCGGAAAATGGGGTCCCTGGAATTTTCCAAAAAACTGATCCGGGAGGCACGGGTGGCGGTTTCGCCCGGGGTCGGATTCGGCGAATACGGAGACGAATACGTCCGCTTTGCCTTGATTGAAAATAACATGCGCATCAAACAGGCAGTCCGGGGCATTAAAAAGGCCCTTTAAAGGCAGGTTCATGAAACACATGAAGCAGATCCATATCGGAATTATCGGACTCGGAACCGTGGGCACCGGCGTCGCCCGGCTGCTTGTGGAAAACAGCGACGTGATCAGCGCCCGGCTGGGCGCTGAACTGGTTTTCAAAAAAGGCGCGGATCTCGACATTGCGCGGGACCGGGGCATGAACTTTGCCCCGGGCGTTCTGACCACGGACCCCTACGAAGTGATCAATGACCCGGAAATCGACATTGTCCTGGAAATGATCGGGGGAATCGACCTTGCCCGGCAGTTTATTTGCCGGTGCATTGAAACCGGCAAGCACGTGGTGACTGCCAACAAGGCCCTGCTGGCCTCCCATGGAAACCAGCTTTTCCGGCTGGCGGCGGAAAAAGGCGTGGCTCTGGCTTACGAGGCCAGCGTGGGCGGGTGCATGCCCATTATCAAAACCATCCGGGAATCATTGGTGGGAAACCGCATCCAGGCGGTTACCGGAATTTTAAACGGCACCTGTAATTACATTCTCACCCGGATCACCCGCGAAGGCATGTCCTTTGAGCAGGCTCTGGACCTTGCCAAAGCCGAAGGCTATGCCGAGGCCGATCCGTCTTTGGACGTGGACGGGTTTGACACGGCGCACAAACTGGCCGTTTTATCGGCCATTGCATTCGGCATGGAGATCAACTACGATGATATCCACATTGAAGGAATCTCGGAAATCACCCCCATGGACATTGAATTTGCGGCCCAGTGCGGATACGCCATCAAGTTGCTGGCCATCACCAAGTTTGACGGCCAAAGCGTCGAGGCCCGGGTGCATCCCACCATGATTCCCCTTGAGGACATGCTCTCCAATGTCAGCGGTACCATGAACGCGGTGACTGTTTCCGGAGACGCGGTGGGCGACATGATTTTATACGGCCACGGTGCCGGGATGATGCCCACTGCCAGCGCTGTGATCAGCGATGTGGTCGACATTGCCCGCAGCATTGTGGCCGGCGGGGCCATGCGGGTGCCTGTACTTTCCTTCCGGATGGAGCAGATCCGAAAAATGGCCGTCAAGCCCATGGATGAAATTTTCACCCATTATTATTTCCGCTTTTCAGCCATGGATCAGCCGGGCGTCCTGGCCAAAATCGCCGGCATACTCGGGGACCATGACATTTCCATCAAGTCGGTTCGACAGACCGAACGCAAACTAAATGGTGCGGTGCCCGTATACATTCTGACCCACCAGGCCTGCGAGGCCCAGGTCAAAAAAGCCCTGGCCAAAATCGCTGAACTGGAAGTCATCCCCCAGCCGCCGGTTCTCATCCGCATGGAAGCGCCCGAGGAAGAAAAAGCCCAACAGCAATCGTGAAGGATAATAGATTCATGCAGCACATGCTCTGTTCTGACCTGGAAGGGGTTTTTGTGCCCGAGATCTGGATCAATGTGGCGGAAAAAACCGGCATTGAAGAACTCCGGCTCACCACCCGGGATATTTCCGACTATAACGTGTTAATGGACAAACGTCTTTCCATACTCGACGCCCACGGCCTGACCTTAAACGACATTCAGGCGGTGATCGCGGAAATCGAACCGCTGCCCGGGGCCCTGGAGTTTCTGGACGCAATCCGGGCAGAGCACCAGATCATTATTGTATCAGATACGTTTCTGGAGTTTGCCGGGCCCCTGATGGAAAAGCTTAAGCGCCCCACCCTGTTTTGCAACTGCCTGAAGGTCGCTGACACCGGCCGGATCACCGGCTATGAACTGCGGCAGGAAAACGGCAAAAAAAAGACCACCCGGGCACTGCAGGATCTGAATTACCGGGTCATTGCATTTGGTGATTCCTACAATGATATCAGCATGCTGCAAACGGCAGACAATGCCTTTTTGTTCCGGCCTCCGGAAAACGTGGTCCAGGAGTTTCCCCAAATTGCCGTGGCATACGAATACGATCAACTCGCAGCCCTGATCCAGGAAGCGATATCTTCCTGCCATTCTTAAAAAACCGGAATTCGGGCCGATGCTGCACTTTCAGACAACCGGCCAGGGCCTTGTATTCAAGGTGCACATCCAGCCCCGGTCCGCAGCCAACCGGATCGCCGGGGTTCGAGAGGATGCGGTGAAAATCCGCCTGACCGCCCCGCCCGTGGACGGGGAGGCTAACCGCGCGTGCATCAAATTTCTGGCAAAGAAGCTAAATGTTGCCAAATCGGATCTGGAAATCATTTCCGGGACAAGCAGCCGTTCCAAAAAAATCCAGGTGCGTCTGGCAGATGACAAGACCCGCGCCAAAAGGGCCGATCAAATCCAAAAAAAGATTTGTGCCCTGGCTGGTAAAAAAGATGCTTGACAAGCGTGTTGCAAATCGCTATAAATTATAATTCAACATTGCGGGGTGGAGCAGTCTGGTAGCTCGTCGGGCTCATAACCCGAAGGTCAGAGGTTCGAATCCTCTCCCCGCTACCAATAAAATCAAGGGTTTAAAAAGGTCGCTTCGGCGGCCTTTTCCTTTTGTCCTAACCCATGCCTAACCAGAAGCATAAAAAAACCGCCCCAGGTTTCCCCAGGGCGGCCATTGCTTCACGAGCGCGTGCGTAGTGTTACATCATGTTCAGGAACCGGTTCCTTAACATGGGCGCCCCTGCATCTCACGCGCGCGCGTAGTGTTACCCCCTCAGCTCCGCCGGAATACGCCGCACGCCTTCCCAGTAGCATCCGCTTCCGGTGGCATGGGTAAAACCATCAAAGGCGGCTGCGCGCATGGCATCGGCTTTTGTCCGGTGGCCCCCGCCCCTGGCATCAAGCATATTGCCGTCATCATTGCAGACGTGATAAAGGCCGGTGGGTTCGGCAAAGATCCGGGCGGTTTTGCGGGCTTCAACGTCCAGCGGCTTTTCAACATGATGATGATATTGGTTCTGATACTCCTGATCCCACGGCAGGGCGGCATATTGATTGTGGATCTTCTCCATGTATTCGGCCTGATCCCGGTCCAGGGTTATCCCCATTGCCCCCTCCGCGTAATCCATGAAATAATGCGCGTTCACCTCGCCGTCATGGTTTCCAGCGTTGTCCATTGCTGCCTCGTAAATTTCAAATAAAGTCGTCATGGTGCACCCCCTTATTGCCTGATTGTAATCTCATGGCCCGGAAAATTCTCAACGAGCGCCTTCTCCAGGGCATCGGCCTGGTCAGCCGTAAAATCATCAACATTGACCGGAAACCATGCTTTCATGGAGTCGTCAACGGTCATGCCGTTTTCTGTTACTTCGCAGTACCAGCCCACGGTGTCGCCCTGTGTGTCCCAATGGCAATAGATCCCCATGTTTCCCCCTTTCAAATATAAAACGCACTGGCAGTCCTACGGCTCGAAAACGGGCCGCCCGGTCCTTGCGGATACCGGCTACCAGTGCGCGTAATTTTTTTTGATCGCATAAAAAAAGACCATTGACGGAGGTCCTTCCGGTTTTCGATTTTAGGATAGATCAACCATATCAGGTGTTCACAGAAAATCAAGGGATTTTTCAAGGGGGCACACCCTTACTCTGCCCCCGATCGTCCAAATTTGAGGCTCTCAGGGCTTCACGCGCGTGCCGTACGGGTTCCGGTGTGGTCTGGTTCCTCAAAATTGCTGTGCGCGTCCAAAAAATGCCGGACAAGTTTTTGTGGTTGCTGCTCGCTGTATTCTTCGGGGTATGTTATCGTGGCCACAAGTGCTTTGCAGCAGGCCGCGTCATATTCGTCATTTCGGCAGGGTTCCGGCTCGTACCGGGTGCAGCCCTCGCAGGTGAAAACCTCATTTGCTTTTGCGGCCACGTCAAGGCAGCGGTCATAATGCCGGCAATCCGGTTTCCGTTTATCGGCTAAAACACGGCTCAAGTGCATTCTCCTGGTGGTAGAGGCAGGCGTTTAAAAAGGCTTCATTGATATGGTGTTTCTGGAAACATGAATTGCATAGCGGCACCGAGTAAACCCGGCCATTAGGCTTGAAATAAATCTTGAAATCGGTTTCCCCTCCACAGCAGGAGCAAGTCAAGCGTTCAGTTTTTTCCATTCCCGTTCCTCGGTCGTTCCCAAAAGGTTGAATATCATGGGCTTGCGCTGAAACTCGCTTTGCCGTTCATCATACGGTGGCAGGCTTTGAAGGAATTGCCTTCCGTACTTTTGCCACAACTCGCGGATTTCCTGCGGTGTGTATTGTGTGTTGCAGCCTGATCCAATCAAAAAAAGCCGCCTGACATGGTCCGGCATTGCTTGACGGGTCCGGGGTTTGCGTTTTAATGCCATGTTTCCCCCCTATCGCCCCGGTGGTCTGCCGGGGCCTGGATGCGGGGTTACTTCCAGGTCAAGATTGAGCGCTTTTAGCGCCTGCATGAGCTGTGCCCTGGCGTCCCTTTCCGCAGATAAGAGCGGATGGGGTTTATCCTGGCCAAATCGGTCTTTTACCACCTGGCCGTCTTTTTTTATTGCGCCCTGGCATTCGCGCATTCGGTCAAAACTTTCTAACGCCGTTTGCAGCAGCAGGCGGCCCGCCTCGTCTGCAATGTCATATTCGGCTTGCAATTTTCGCCACCATCCGGCGGCCTCTCGGGATAATGTTTTGGGTGTTTTGGGTGTGGTCATGGTGTCCTCAAAATTTTTAAAGGCGGAAATGAATTTCTATATGCCACGAGTATGGCAGCGGTTTTCAGGTTCTGGGTCATGGTCTTTAACCCCCTCCCCCACGGTCCGAACCGGCCACCATTCCGGCAGCCGGTCCGTCCGCGAGCGAAGCCCCGGATATTGCAACCGCCTCCGGGAGGGCGGCCATTGAAAATAGCCCGTTACTATACCGCCACGGAGCCGGGCGGATATGTCATCAGCTTTCGCTGCATCTAATAAGTTTAATGGCATTGTCATCAAGGACGCACGCACCTACTCTTTTGCGCAAATAAAAGCGACATTGCCCGGGCACGGTAATATTATCATCCACTGTTACCCGAAGGCCGAAGGAATCGGCAACCAGATAGCCCCGGTTGAAATCCCCGAAGGCCACAGGAAAAGCGTCCGCGCCCACATCGGGCATACCAACGTCATCAATGAAAACCCGGTATCCGCACAGTGTGGCCGGTTGGCCCACCACCAGGCTATCAGTCCACAGATAACGCCCATCGCCGTCCTTGAAGTTCCGAATGACGCCGGCAGTAGCGGAGTTCATCAGCCATACAGCGTTTTTGCGGTAAGGTGCCCGCAGGGTATAAACGGTGTCATAAAGCACATCCGCCGGATAGTGCGGGGGGCTGCCGGTTTCCATTGTACCGAATCCATCAGCCACGCCGGTGGGAATATACTGCAATTCTCCGGCGGTTCTCCCCGGTGAATCATTATCACCCACAGCCTCGGGGGTTCCGTCCAGAAAACCGGTAGGCTTGTTGCTGCCATTGCCATTGACAAAAGCATCACCTTCCTGAATGGAAAGTTCTTCACTTCCGCGCTCACGCAGCCACTGGCCCACGTCAAAGTGAATATCCATCATGCTTTCCTCGCTGGCTTTCAGAAGCGCGTACACGGTCCCGAAGGTAGGCGCGCGCTGTGACAGCTGCGGGGTGTCGGTTTCGTTGCGGGTGCCGCCTTCGCCCACCCAGCCGCTTGAAATGCCGCCAATGTCCAGGGGATATTTGAAATCGCTGGATGCAGCGGTCACAACTTTTGCAATCTGCCGGATGGGGGAAAGCTCCCGGAGCTGCTGAAGCAAAGGCTTTGCAATAACTTCCGGCACGGCATACCCGCCTGCAGGGTCACTGCCGATGGTGACAGCCTTTTCCTGGAGTTCTTCAACCATAGCCTTTGCCCTTGCTGAACCGGGATTGCGAAGCCATTTGACAAAGGCGTCCTGGTGTTCCTTCTGCTCGGCGGTCATGTTGGTGTTGCCGGGTGCCGGGATGCGGTTCTGATTCAGTTCCACCTGTTCGAGCCGCTGTTCGTATTTTTCCTTGAACCCCCGGAAGGACTCACCCAGCTGTTCGATGGTTTCTTTAAGTTCTGTACTCATGATATAATTTCCTTTCTTATTGTTTTATTATTGTGTGTCGTTATATTCGAGCGTCAAACCCGATCCCTGCATCAGCGCAGGCCATGAAATCGCATTACGTCGGCCTCATGGACTCGGTTTTTCGCTCTTATTGACGGGAGGCTTTAAAAGTTCCCGGTCAATCTCTCCCACCTGGTGCACAAGGCGCTTTGCCTCGTTCCGGCTATACCCTCGCGCACGGAGTCGTTTTTCAAGCTCAAGTTTGGTCGGGCGCTGGTCAAAACGTTTGGTTAGGTATTGCGTCAACATTGCTTTTGCTCCCAGGGCAACAAAAAAGGCGGCACAACGTGGGCAGGATTTCTCCTGTCGTGGCCCCACGATGGCCGCCTTAAATGCTGTCTCTCCGGGGATCAGCCGAAGATTAGCCCGATATGTAATTAAATTTTAGTCGTCAACCCCCCCAGGGATTCATTCCACTCCTCAAAGGCATTGATTTTGTCCATCTGCCCCTTAGAGATAACGCCGTCTCTGTAGGCATGGTGGAAATCAATATCATCCAAAATCTTATGCTGGACGTAATGGACCTTTTCCAGTTCTTCATCTGTCAACTGCTGCCAGTCGGCAATTTCAGGCTTCATGGCTTCGTTAATGCTTTTAATGATTTCGTTTATTTCCATTGTTTTCTCCTTAAAAATCACCCCTGAAATTTTCTCAAAACTGCGCGTGAATGGCTGCGTATGGTTTAACTCGGCCCCGCTGGGAAGATCACAAGGCCGCCCACCCCTTCGCGCACGCGCGCACAACACGCTCCCTTTTTTTGTGTGTTAGCATTAAAGCTCGGATACCCGTGCGGTTTAACCAGGCACCTTGACAAGATGCGAGCAGGCCCCTACCCATCAGCATATTGTCGCTGCCTTTTGCGCTTTTTTTGTAACCGGCGCTGCGCTGCTTCTGCATCCAGCCGGTGCACCACGCCTTCCAGGTATTGCGCTGGGTCAATGTTGTATGCGCGAAGGGCATCAAGCAAGTGCTGGGTGCGGGCCTCTATGATGTTACCATTCTTCATTGTCTGCCGGCCCCCATTCGGGATCTTGCTTTAAACCCTCCGGCGGTTTTTGCAGCAGGCTTTTAACGGTGGCATCGGCCATCAATGCCAGGTTTAGAGTCGGTTGCCGCGCATAAGTAGTAAGGCCCTCACCCTGGAATAGCTGCCGTCTGCATTCGGCCTGCTGCTCAACAAAATTAACCAGGTCTTGAAGTACGTCCCCAACTGGCTTATTCGCTTCAGCAGCCCATATCTTTAACTTGTGAGCGTCCTCCGGAAACATGCGAATCCCAGTGAATTTTTTCTCCGCCATCGGTATCTCCTTTAAATGTAGATTTATTAAACATGTTAAACATATATAACAAAAAAAGTCAAGCCATTTTTGTTAGCTCTGCATAAAAATCATTTATTGCCTGCATCGCCGCTGTGTCGCCACCTTTGTCCGGGTGATATTTCATTGATAACCGCCGGTAAATCGTTTTTATAGTGGCCTGCTCCGGCAGGATTTCCCTTTCCGGGTGTTCATCCAGGGCCTCAAACACAGAGGAGCGAAGAGGCTCCCGGAGATTCACGTTTTTCACAAGCCATCGGAGGTAATCTTCCGGGATCTCGTCAACCTCAAAACCTCGGTATTTGCCAAATGGCATTTTCATTTAAACCACCACCCTTTAGGGCATTGTTCAAGATCGAATACAGGCTCACCACCTATCCGGCAGACCGGGCGCTGCTCTCCAGGTGCCTGAAGATCCGCACAGGTTTTGCCATGCAGACATTCGGCCATAGGTTCAATTTTTAAGTTTAGCCCTGCCTCGTTGCTAATGTTGCTAATATTGCTAAAGTTATTGTTTCTATTGAAAATGTTGCTTGCTAAAGGTTTGCTAATGCTTGCTAAAAACTCCTGCTCATCAACATGGGTGCCAGAATCATTAGCAGACTTTAGCAACTCGTTAGCATTTACAACTTGTTGCTTTTCTTCTGCATTAGCTTCTTTAGCAACTTTAGCAGCTTGCTCTTTATTAAATGAAAATTTCTTCATCGAATGATCCATGATTCCCTGGCGGTTTTTCCGTCAATCTCAGACTTGTGTTTCCCTTCCTTGTGGATCAAGTAATAATGGTTCACAAGGACATTGACGGTATCTCTGGCTTGCTGTGCTGTCCGTAGCTTATTCGGCCCGTACTGGTAAACATCGGGAAGGCAGACCCGTTTCAGCCCTTTATCCTTTAACCATTTGAGCAATTCTTGTGCTCTTAATAACTGCTGGTCAGGCTGTGCCATACCACGAACGCGGATTCGTTCATTGAGGTAATACTCCACAAGTGTGGTGGCAGCCTCAACGTGGTCCAGGTCAATCACCCTGGCTTTAGGATTATCAAACAGAGTGAGCACGCCAGCGATCCTGAGGCAGTGCTCTGGTGCCTTGTTTGCGAATCCCGGAATATTCTCAAAGGTTCCATCCTTGCCGCTGTTAAACTCCACAGCCTGATAAAACTCGATCCAGTACCGCTTCGCCTCTGTTGTCAACTCCAGGTCCGCCGGTTCCAATTCATTGAGTACCTGGCCTGTTTTCTTGTCCACCTTCAGAGGAAGATCCCGGCTTAAAAGTTCGCTAACCCGGCTGTGGAACCGCTTCATTTCTTCAGATTCCTGGAGGTTTTCTTCCTTATATATGCGGGTGCCAACCGTAGGCGCTGGAAAGGCCACAAGGAAGCGGGAAAGTAAGCCCTGGTCCTGCAACACAGGGTTGTTGAAAAAATCCCCGGCAACCTGGTCCTGCATCATCAGGTGAACGGTCAACCGCCGGTCATAAAGTGAAAAGGACTCAGACCCGGCCCGGATACGGTCAATCCTTGCACCATCCCAAAACTTTGAATACCCGGCTGCTGAATACAACTGTTTCTCTGAAGTCATTGAAAACCCGCCGGAAAACAGACCACCTTCATCTGCAAACAACCCCAGGGTTGGAAGAGAACGCTCAAACAGCTTGACAAGCCCCTCAAAGGTCGGATCTGTGGTAAGCCTTACAGGATTAAATGGTCTTTCCGGTTCACTTTTGCGGAGGGTTGCTAATTGCTGACTTTGTTCATCCAGGGTTAATTTTTTGTTGCCAGTGATCTTTTTTTTCTGGTTCTCATACGCTTCATGGGCATCAGAGTAAGCCTTGTAAGCCCGATGGTATTCCCGGAGTTGTTCTTCCTCCCATTGCCGGATTTCTGCTGTGGCGGTCTTGTCTGCTTCAGACTTCCGCCCCCCTGTGGAGCAAATGGAAATGAAATATTCCAGAATCGGAAAGCGCCGGCCATCAATTTTAATGTTGGCAAACGGCTGAACGCACAGCGTTGCGGCTGCTAATACCGAATGAACGCAGACAGCATCCGGGGCTTGAACCACATCCATGATCTTTTTTGCAGCCGGTCCGATAATCGGCCCCAGGGCGTCCACAGGATAAGGCTCTGCTGATACACTTTCCCTGGTCAATGGCAGCGGGTCCGGCGGGTCATTCGGATCTATCCCGGCAGACTGCCCACCATCGGACCGGCCCTGGTGGTAGGTTTCGGAGGTATCGGAAATGGCGTTGTCAATGGTTAGCTGTCCGTAGGTGCGGCCATCGGACTTGTGCTTTTTATCCCATTTCGGCCTGTATAACCCTGACTGCCGGAAAACCGCATCAATCCGCTGTGGATCTCTGTCCAGCCAAAAAGCTAAGTAATAGCACAGGGCGGAATCCGCCTCCGATTGCGAATTATACCCGGCGGTATCTCCGTTATATAAAGCCCGGATCTTATCCCCGTTTTTAGAGGCAAATGCTTTTTCCAGGATCTCGGCATCATCCTGTGGCGGATCTGAGGCTTTTTTCTGGTTTGATCCCGGCTTATACCCGTTGCCAAAAATTTTAGCATGAAGCGCGTCCACAGCGTTTTGCCGGGGTTCAATCGGTTTCGCCTTCCCCCCGAAGGGTTGAAATAGGTGTCCAGTAATGGTAAGGAAGCGGCCTTCTTGATAAACTTCAACATCGCCCTTTTTCCGGCCATCCGGTGGGAGTCCTGCCTTCACAATAGAACGGAGTCCGGTCCCCGAAGGACTTACTTCCGCATAACTTTCCAGGGAACCAATTATTTCAGTCGCCCAGGACTCAATCGCGCCCCCAGGCTCAAGACAATGATCAAGATCCCATCCACAGAAAGGATCATCAGCTGCCAATTCAAACCCCACGCCTGTGTATTCGCCGGACTGATACGCTTTCCATGCCGTTTCAAAATCGCCCCAGGTGCCCGGATCGTCTGCTTTAGCGTTTCTGCCGGTTTTGGGATCATAAGGAACCTTTGTCCACTTGTCGCCGCGCTTTTCAGCCTTCCAGCAGACCCACTGCGGATATTGCTTCAACTCATCAGGGATGTTTTTCTTAATAGGCTTTAGCCAGTTCATATCAACCCCTCGAATCTATGGTTTCCACGCGCTGACCATCTGCCAGCTTGTCAAGATCCGGTGTTCGGTAAAAGACCCGGTTCCCAACCTTGTGGTAAGCGGGTCCGCGTCCGTAGCATCGCCAGGCCTCCAGGGTTTTCCTGGAAACCCGCACGCCGATTGACTTTAAATACTCGGCAGCCTGTTCAGTTGATAAGTTCTTCATAATACGATCTCCTTTTTGTTTATCATGTTAAACACCAACCTTAAAAAAATATACTTCTGCTATCTGTTGTTTATCATGTTAAACACATTAAACATAAAAGTCAAGCATAAAATCTAAAAGAACATCAAATAAAATCTAACCCTCTGATTTCTCGTTTTTATTTTTTTTTGACTTGGTAGGTTGCAGAAGTTCCGCCGCTCTGGTGCTGGCCTTCTGCTTTGAATCCGGCAGGAATGAAGCGTATCTGCGGGTCATTTGGTGAGATTTGTGGGTAAGAAGTTCTCCGATCATATCAAGGGTAAACTCCCCGGAGTTCGCCAGGGTCACAGCGAAGTGGTGCCGCAGCCCGTGAAATATCCTGAATTTTTCAGGCAGCCCGGCCTTTTCCTTGATCCGCTGCACAGCCTTTGAAGTGGCACGCTTGTGGCCGCCCCTCCCCGGAAATACATAGCTCCAATCCGGGTGCAGCCGGTTCCGGTGTTCCAGTTGTTCCAGGAGGATCTCTTCTGCTATCGGATTCATAGGCAGCTTGACGGTTCTGCCGCCTTTGGGATCTGATAACCGGATCAACTTGTGGTCAAAATCAAGATCCTGATCTTGCAGCCCGAATATTTCGCCGCGCCTCATGCCGGTAAACATTGCCAGTTTAAGCATCCGGGGTGCCTCACTGGTCGGCCATGCGTCCATCTGCTCTTGAAGGCGCTGCATTTCCTCTGCCGTTAAAAACTCTATAACCTCGTTATCCTTTTTCGGCATCGGCATTATGAAATTCAAACGCGGGCATAAACCTGTTTTGGCCCCATAATTCACAATCCGGCGGAGAAGCTCCAAAACGTTCCAGACCGTACCGGGTGAACGATCTGCCAGGGCCTTTTTGATTTTAGCCACATCAAGGATGGTAAGCTCACTTACTTTTCGATCACCCACAAGCGGGGTTATATGAAGCTCAAAACGGTTTATATCCGCGTAATAACCCCGGAGCGAGTCCTCTTTTTCTTCAAAGTATGACTTGCCGATCTGCTGCACAGTCCTGGTCAGGTGAATGTTGTCGGCCCGGATCTCTTTTGCCGTTTTAACAGCTTCGCCATGCCGGGCCTTCTTGACGCGCTCGGCCCGGATCTCGGCTGCGATCTGCGGAGTGTAACCCTCGGATCTCCAGCCCACCTTTTCCCATTTCAGCTTTCCATCAATTTTATAATTGATCCAATAACAGAGATCCGGTTTTCCTTTAACCCTGCCCTGCCCTGTGTAATAATAAACGCCAGGCCACTTGTTTCTGTCCACGCGAAAATATTTTGACGGCATGATTTCCCCACAGGCTTTGGGTTGCGTTATCAGATAAACGATTCATCCGGGAAATGCCGGGATGGATTCGTGAATAAAATATAATCGGAGCTTGAAGTACCAATTATCCCTGAATCCATATGCCTGACGTTTGA
>NZ_JACDUS010000015.1 GCF_013761005.1 Desulfosalsimonas propionicica | reverse complement strand
GTTAAGCACGCCGCCAGCGTTCATTCTGAGCCAGGATCAAACTCTCCACTTAAATCGTACGTATCTTATAAATACGGATAAGCGAAAATAAAAATTAACTTGGCCCGCTTATTGCCACTATTTAGTTTTCAAAGATCAAGGCTCTGATCATTCGGCTTTAGCGCCTGTAAAAGAACCTGATGTTTTGTCGTCAACCTTTGGGCAGCGACAATTGCCATTTATATGATTTTATCGCCGGCCTGTCAACAACAAATTTTGCTTTTTTTCATTTTTTTTACTTTCGGGTTTTGGCAATCTTGTTTCTCCCAAACCCGGGGCAGTGGCTATGGCCCTGAACATTTGCAATGTCCGCCCGATTCAAGGGCTGCCCGTCAAATGAATTTCTGCGTTCTACATGTCGTGCAGGGCTTTGTCAACCATAAAAATGCCCTGCCGCACCATGTTTTTTTATCTAGCTGCAAAAACTTCGGATTTGCTCCGCCACATAGGCCTGCTGATCTTCGGTTAACTCAGGGAACACCGGAATCGCAAGGGTCCGGGCCGCTGCTGCTTCGGCCTCGGGCATCTGGCCGGCGGCATACCCCAGATCGGCAAAACACTGCTGCATGTGCAGGCAAACCGGGTAATAAATCTCGCAGCCCACCCCGGCGGCCTGCAAAAAATCGCGAAGCGCATCCCGCTTTGATTCCGCAGAAATGACAAACTGATTGTAAATATGCCGGTCCTGTTTTTCCAGGGGACATCCGATGATCTCGTCGATCCCGGCTTCTGCAAACAACTGCCGGTATCTGGCGGCATTTTCCTGCCGCTTTTGTGTCCACTGATCCAGGCGGGCAAGCTTGATGGACACGATTGCCGCCTGGATGGCATCAAGCCGGAAATTGCCGCCAATGTAGCGGTGGTAATACTTGGGGCTGGCCCCGTGAACCCGAAGGATTTTTAACATTTCATAATAGGAATCCGAATTGGTGGTCACAATGCCGCCGTCACCAAACCCGCCGAGGTTTTTGGAAGGAAAAAAGGAAAAACATCCAAAATCCCCCAATGACCCCGCCCGCTGCCCCTTGTATTCCGCGCCCATGGCCTGGGCGGCATCCTCGATGACAACCCAGTTGTTTTCACGGGCCAGGGCATTGATGGGATCCATTTCCGCGCACTGGCCGTATAAGTGCACCGGCATCACGGCCTTGACGCTTTGGCGCGTCTTTTCATCCATGCGGCGGACTGCGGCTTCCAGCTTTTGGGGGCAAATATTATAGGTATCCGGCTCAATATCCACAAAAACCGGCACTGCTCCCACCCGGGCAATGGAGCCGGCTGTGGCAAAAAACGTATACGGGGTTGTGATCACCCGGTCGCCTTCACCAATGCCGGCAGCCATCAGGGAAAGCAGCAGCGCATCAGTGCCCGATGACACCCCCACTGCATACCGGGTGCCGCAGTAGCCGGCAACCTCTTCTTCAAGCTTTTCAACATACGGACCAAGAATAAAATGCTGGGAATCGTAAATCTTTTCAGTAACCGCCAGGCACTCCTGCCTGATGGACGCATACTGGAGCTTCAGGTCAAGTAACGGGACATACATGCGTTATTCCTCGCATTTTCAGCGGCATCATCCATAATGCCAATGGTTTACGCTCACAGCACTCAGCCGGCCCTCTTTTGCGCAGCCAACCCGCCCAATGCCGGCCTCTAAGCTGTCTTCTTCCGGCCGTTGCCCTTTTTGCCGTTGCCGTTTTTGCCGTTGCCGTTTGCTTTTTTCTGGTATTTGCCGTTTCCGCTTTTGCTGTTGCCGTTGTTGCCCGAGCCGGCCTGGTGCACGGGGGCACAAACCGTGTACACGGCATCATAGCCCAGAAGCGTATTGACCTCCTGACGGAGGGCCACGCCGGCCCTGATCTTCATTTCCTCGGGCAAGGCAATGACGGTTTCGGTTTTGGCCGGGATGCGCACGTGCAAAAACCCCTTGCACGCCCCGGGGTATTTCTGCAAAACGGCCAGCAGATTCTCCATGGCCTGTTTTTCCACGCTTTCGGCGTCAACCCGGATATGCAGGCTTGCCGCCCAGTTGGTTTCGGCATCAGCAATGCGGATCACGCTGTCGGCCAGGATCTTGGTGCTTTTCTCATTTTTCTGAACCTGGCCCTGAACAAATGCCGGGGTCTCCAGCACCAGCACGTCGGCAACAGCGGCATACAGATCCGGAAACACAACCACTTCCACGGAGCCATGCATATCCTCGATATTCAAAAAAGCCATTGGATCGCCCTTTTTGGTCATGATGGTCTTGATATGCTTGACAATGCCCCCAAGGCGCACAATCTCACGGTCCCCCACGGCATCCTCGGCAACGGAAAGGGCATCCGCGTTGGCATACTTTTCCATTATATCCTGGTATTCATCCAGGGGATGACCGGTGATATAAAATCCAATGGCCTCCTTTTCCAGTTCCAGCATATGCTTTTCATCCCATTCGGGAAGCTCGGAAATGACCGGCGCATTGATGGCATCCGCATCCTGGCCGGAGCCGCCGAAAAGCGACATCTGTGGATCGTTTCGTTCCTTTTGCACCCGCTGGCCGTAATCCAGGGCATCATCTGCAGATGCCATGAGCGCGGCCCGGGTGTATCCTGTAGAGTCAAAGGCTCCGCATTGAATCAGGCTTTCCAGGACCCGTTTGTTGACCTTACGCAGGTCCACCCGCTGGCAGAAATCAAAAATTGATTCAAACCGGCCCTGCTTCCGGATTTCGATAATGGATTCAATGGCGGATTCGCCCACGTTTTTGACCGCTGCCAGCCCGAAACGGATCTTTTCGCCGGAAACCGTAAAGCCCTTGTGACTTTCATTGATATCCGGCGGCAGAATCGCGATATTCATGTTTCTGCATTCGGCAATGTATTTGGCCACGTTGTCCGAGGAATTCATCTCAGAAGTGAGCACCGCTGCCATGAATTCTTCCGGGAAATGCGCTTTGAGATAGGCGGTCTGGTAGGCGATTAAGGCGTAAGCTGCGCTGTGGGACTTGTTAAAGCCATAGCCGGCAAAGGTCTCGATGAGCTCAAACAGCTCATTGGCCTTTTGTTCATCAATGCCGTTTTCCACCGCGCCCTTGACAAACCGGTCGCGCTGTTTGGCCATGACATCGACAATTTTCTTGCCCATGGCTTTTCTGAGATTGTCCGCCTCGGCCATGGAAAAGCTGCCCACCTCGCTTGCGATCTTCATGACCTGTTCCTGGTAAAGAATCACGCCGTAGGTGTTGTTTAAAATCGGTTCGAGCTGCGGTATGAGGTACTGCACTTTCTGGCGGCCGTGCTTGCGCTCCACGTAGTCGTCATGCATGCCGCTGCCCATGGGCCCGGGCCTGTAAAGCGCCACCAGGGCCGTAACCTCGGCAAAACTTTCCGGCTTCATCCGGGTGAGCAGATCCCGCATGCCCGCACTTTCCAGCTGAAACACCCCGGTGGTATTGCCGGCTGAAAGCAGCTGAAAGGTTTTTTCGTCGGACAAATCCAGATGGCCCAGATCCGGCGGGCGCTTTCCAAGGGATTCGATGATCTGCAGGGCATTGGCCATGATCGTCAGGTTGCGCAGGCCCAGAAAATCAAATTTCACCAGCCCGATTTTTTCCACCATTTTCATGTCGTACTGGGTCAGCACTTCGCCGCGTTTGCCTTTATATAAGGGCAAATACTCCACCAGGGGCTTGTCCCCGATGACCACGCCGGCGGCATGAGTGGAAGCATGACGGTTTAGCCCCTCCAGGGACCGGGAGATTTCGATGAGTTCGCCGATCACCGGATTGGACTGGGCCCGTTCCGCCAGCTTGGGTTCCAGTTCCATGGCCTTTTCCAGGGTCATGCCCGGGGTTTCGGGCACCAGCTTGGCGATTTCATCGACTTCGCTCAGTGCGATGTTCAAAGCCCGGCCCACGTCCCGGATCACTGCCCGGGCCTTCATTTTCCCGTATGTAATGATCTGGGCAACGTACTCGGGGCCGCCGTAGCGGTCCACGACATAGTGAAACACCTCTTCTCTGCCGTATATGCAAAAATCCACGTCAATATCGGGCATGCTCTGGCGGGAAGGGTTTAAGAAACGCTCAAATATCAGTCCGTTTTCAATGGGATCCAGATCCGTAATGCCCAGGGCATAGGCCACCAGGCTGCCTGCAGCCGAGCCGCGGCCCGGACCCACGGGGATGTTGCGCTTTTTGGCATATTCAATAAAATCGGCCACAATAAGAAAATAGCCGGGAAATCCCATGGAATTGATCACGTCAATTTCATAGTCCACCCGCTTTCGGTAAACAGATTCCGCCACATCCGGATTCTTTTCCCGGATTTTTTCCATCCGGGCCTCGTAGCCACTTCGAACCTTTTCCTCAAAGAGTTCGGATTCAGAGCGATCATCCGTGAGATTAAAATTGGGGAAATGATGGGTATTGAAATCAAATTCAACATGGCAGCGATCGGCAATCTGCTTGGTATTGGACAGCGCCTCCGGACAATGGGAAAAGGATTTTTCCATGTCCTTCGGGGACTTGAAGTAAAGCTCGCCATTGCCAAAACGCATCCGGTCGGCGTCATCCATTGTCTTGCCGGTCTGGATACACAAAAGCACCTCGTGAGCCCGCTCATCTCCGGCATCCAGGTAATGACAGTCATTGGTGGCAACCAGTGGCAAAGAAAGACGCCGGCCCATGTCCATCAGGGCCTCATTGACGGCTTTCTGGTCCTCCATGCCGTTGTGCTGAAGCTCAAGGTAAAAATTATCCGGACCCAGCACCTCCGAATAAAACCGTGCGGCTTCCTCTGCCAGATCAACACGCCCTTCGAGGATGCGCATGGGGATTTCACCCTTAATGCAGGCAGACAGGCCGATCAAACCCTCGGCATGCTGCCTGAGCACCTGCTTGTCAATGCGCGGCTTGTGATAAAATCCCTCCACACTTGCCATAGTGGCCAATTTACAAAGGTTTTTGTACCCTGTCTGATTTCTGGCCAGCAGCACCAGGTGGCTCATGTCCCTATGGTCGGCCTGTGTCCTGTCCTGCAGGGTCCGGGGGGCCACGTAGCACTCGCAGCCGATAACGGGTTTGATGCCGGCATTGCAGGCCTGCTGATAAAAATCAACCACCCCGAACATCGTACCGTGGTCCGTGATGGCCACAGCCGGCATGTCATATTCCTTTGCCCGGGCCAGCAGATCCCGTATCCGAATGGCCCCGTCAAGGAGGCTGTATTCGGTATGCACGTGAAGGTGTACGAAACCGGAGGGATTGATACTCATGCTTGCCTCTTAGTCCAGGCTGTAGTTGGGTGCTTCCTTGGTGATAATGACGTCATGGGCATGGCTTTCGCGGAGGCCTGCCGGACTGATTTTGACAAAACGGGCTTTTTGGCGCAACTCCTCTATGGAATTGGCACCCACGTAGCCCATGCCGGATTTTAATCCGCCCACGAGCTGATAGACATTTTCGCCGATGGTACCCCGATAGGGAACCCGGCCCACGATGCCTTCAGGTACCAGCTTATCGGCCTCCTGCTGGTCCTCCTGGTGATAGCGGTCCCGGCTGCCGTCCTGCATGGCCTCAAGCGAACCCATCCCCCGGTAGGCCTTGTAGCTTCTGCCCTGATAGATAATTTTCTCGCCGGGACTTTCCTCTGTTCCGGCAAACAATCCGCCGATCATCACTGAGTTGGCCCCGGCCCCCAGGGCCTTGGTCAGATCCCCGGAATACTTGATGCCGCCGTCTGCAATAATGGGCACCCCGGTTTTTTCAGACACCGGCCGGCAGTTCATGATGGCCGTGAGCTGCGGCACGCCGATACCTGCCACAATTCGGGTTGTGCAAATGGAGCCGGGACCGATCCCGATTTTCACAGCATCCACCCCGGCCTCGATCAATGCCTCTGCCCCTTCGGGCGTTCCCACGTTACCGGCGACCACCTCCACCTCGGAAAACCGTTTCTTGAGAAGCTTGACTGCGCTGAGGACATTGGCGGAAAATCCATGAGAGGTGTCGATGAGCAGGATATCCACATCCGCCTGGACCAGGGCCTCGGCCCGGGCCTCCATGTCCTCGCCCACGCCAATGGCGCCGCCAACCCGGAGACGGCCCAGGTCATCTTTGCATGCATGGGGGTATTTCTTAAGTTTTTCAATATCCTTGATGGTGATCATGCCCGTGAGCCGGCCTTCGGGATTGACCACCAGCAGCTTTTCAATTCGATGGGCATGAAGCATCTTCTTGGACTCCTCCAGGCTGATGCCTTCGGCCACGGTAATCAGATTTTCCCGGGTCATCACCTCGTCCACCCGTTTGTCCAGATCCGTGATAAAACGCAGATCCCGGTTGGTGACAATGCCCACAAGCTTTTCCCCTACCGTGACCGGAACACCGGATATCCGATACTGCTGCATGAGCTTTAACACGTTGCGGATGGGCACATCCGGCGAGGTGGTCACCGGATCCACGATCATTCCGCTTTCCGATTTCTTCACATTGCGCACTTCCCGGCACTGCCGCTCAATGCTCATGTTGCGGTGAATAAACCCGATGCCGCCGGCCCGCGCCATGCTGATGGCGGTTCTTCCCTCGGTTACTGTGTCCATTGCAGCGCTGCAGATGGGTATATTGACGTTGATGTTCCGGGTCAGCCGGGTAGCGGTGCTCACAGCACTGGGCACCACGTCTGAGTAGCCCGGAAGCAACAATACGTCATCAAAGGAATAAGCTTCCTCAAGGGGTCGATTCTCCATTATTTTCCTCCCGCAAAACAAATGAATAAAATGATAGATGAATGATTTCCTGATGGATTCAGCAAAAATTCATATGTAGAATATCAACAAACAATCCGGTTTCCGGAAATCAACCCTTAAAACAGACTATCGCAGACCCCGGAATCTGTGATACAAAAATGTGCATTGGGCGATATCGCCCTCCTGGCCGAATTATAACCATAAAACAAAAAGAAAAAAAGCCAGAGGCCATGTTAATTCACATCAATCCGGAAAACCCGCAGCCCCGGCTCATTGCCAGGGCCGTTTCAGTACTCAAAGACGGCGGCATCATCGCCTATCCAACAGATACGTACTACGGTATCGGCTGCGACCTGTTGAACAAAAAAGCCATTGAAAACATCTATCGCCTCAAAAAACGCGACAAACGGGAACCTTTTAGCTTTATCTGCTCGGACTTAAAAAACATCAGCGACTATGCCAAAGTCACCAACTACGCCTATAAAACCATGAAACGGCTGCTTCCCGGCCCTTATACCTTTATTCTCGAAGGCTCCCGCCAGGTGCCCAAGATCATGCTCGCCCGGAGAAAAACCGTGGGCATCCGGGTACCGGATCACAATATCTGCATCGAACTGGTCAAAAGCCTGGGGCACCCGGTTATTTCAACAAGTGCCGCCACGCCCGGGGGCGATATTTTCAATGACCCGTCGTTTATTCAGGAGCATTTCCAAAATAGCATCGATTTGATTATCGACGGCGGTCCGGTTCCGGGAGAACCCTCCAGCGTGATCTCGCTGATCGGAGACGAGCCCGAAATCCTGCGTGAAGGGCTGGGCAGGCTCGAGGAGGTTTAACAATCAGGGTGATTGGCCCGGGGAGTAGATATAGCCGCCGGAAAGAACGCCGGTGCTGATTTCTCCGAGCTGTTGCCGGACTCCGGACGAAACCCTGTCAAGTACGTAATTGATAATGGACAATTTTTCCTCGGGCGGATATACAATTTCAGGCTTTCCCTGTATACCGCCCTTTTCTGCAGCCCAGTCCACGGCATCATACAGATTGCCGATCCTGTCGACCAGGCCGTACTGTTTTGCGCCCTGCCCGGTAATGATCCGGCCATCAGCGACTTCAGCCACGTCCTGCCGATTCATTTTCCGGCCGGCGGCCACATCATCGACAAACTGGCCATGCACGGTGTCGACAAAATCCTGAAGCAATTTTTTCTCATCACCGGTCATTTCCCGCAGCGGCGATCCAATATCCTTATACTTTCCGCTGGTGATGGTCACCGGGTAAAGACCAATTTTCTCAAACAACGCCTCGAAATTGGTGTATTCCATGAGTACACCGATGCTGCCGGTGATGGTGCCGGCATTGGCCACAATCCCGTCGGCCGCAGATGCGATATAATATCCCCCGGAAGCAGCCACCGCTCCCATGGAGGCGATCACCGGCTTATTTTCCCGAATCTTTCGGATTTCCCGGAATATTTCCTGGGACGGACCCACTGCCCCGCCCGGGGAATCAATGCGCACCACAATGGCCTTTATTGCCCCCGACCGGGCAAACTCCCGCAGATTCTGCAGAACCGGGCCGGCTTCCAGGATGGCGCCCTTGACTTCGATCACACCAACTTTTTCACCATAGTGCATCTGCCGCTTTTCCGGCGAGAACAAGCCGATCACAGACAGAATAACACTGGTGGCCGCGATCAGGCCGGCAACCATTAAAAGAAAAAACAGATACGGATGTCTTCGGGAAAACATGGAAACCGCCTGCATTAAAAATTCCAATAAAAAAACCGGCGGATCGAAAAACAGCAGGGGCAGGCATGGGCTTATGCCATGCCTGCCCGCTTATGTCAGGATTCTTACGATCATACCGCCGGTCAGATTTTGACCTCAGGTTTATTGCAGATCTTGGGGCTCTTGCGTTTCGGGATCTTCGGCTTCCGGTGCCTGATTTTCCGCCTCACCGGTCTCATCAGGCGCGTCTGCAGTCAATGCCCCGGCCTGTTGGTGGTCTGCGGCTTCTTCTTGCACTTTTTTGGCCTCGCCGTTGAATTTTTCCATTAAATTTTCCTTCAACAGTTCACCAAAACTCGAAGGCGCAGCCTTTGAATTGCTCACATAATCGTGGAGCAGCTCCTGCTCGTCATCGACTTCCAGCCGCTTGATGGACAACCCGATACGGCGCTCATCCGTATTGATATTAATAACCCGGGCAGTGAGCTGATCGCCCACATTGTACATGCCCACGGGAGTTTTGATCTTTTCCTTGCTGATCTCGGAAACATGCACCAGACCTTCAATGCCTTCTTCCAGTTCCACGAATATACCGAAATCCGTTACATTGGTGACCATCCCGTTGATATCGGTTCCCACTGGATAACGTTCTCCGACGGTTTTCCAGGGATCGTCATGGAGCTGCTTGACACCAAGGGAAAAACGCTCGTTCTGCTTGTCAATGTCAAGCACTTTGGCCTGAACCGTATCCCCCTTCTTGTAGAGCTCGGAGGGGTGCTTGATGCGGCGGGTCCAGGAAAGATCGGAGATGTGAACCAATCCGTCAATGTCATCATCAATGCCGATGAATATGCCGAAATCAGTAATATTTTTAATTTTGCCTTCAATGATGGAGCCCACAGGATATTTTTCGCTGATCACATCCCAGGGATTGGGCATGGTTTGTTTCATTCCCAGTGAAATCCTGCGGCTTTCCGGCTTGATATCCAGCACCACAGCCTCGACCTGCTCGCCCACGGACACCACCTTGGACGGATGGCGGATTTTACGGGTCCACGACATTTCAGAAACATGGATCAGGCCCTCAATTCCCTCTTCGACTTCCACGAAAGCCCCGTAATCCGTAAGACTGACAACCCGGCCGGTAAGCTTGGTGCCCACGGGGTATTTGTCCGAAGCAAAGCTCCAGGGATCGGGCACTAGCTGTTTCATTCCCAGCGAAACCCGCTCGGTCTGCGGATCAAATGATAGAATCATGACCTGTATGGGATCACCGATAGCAAACAATTCAGACGGATGCTTGACCCGGCCCCAGGAAATATCAGTGATGTGGAGCAGGCCGTCAACTCCGCCCAGATCCACAAACACCCCGTATTCCGTAATATTTTTCACCGTGCCGTCCATCACCTTGTTCTCTTCAATGGCGGCCAGGGTTTCGGAGCGCTTCATCTCGCGTTCGGCTTCCAGAATCACCCGGCGGGACAACACAATGTTATTTCGCTTACGGTTGAACTTGAGGACTTTGAAATCAAAGGACTGGCCAACCATTTCATCCAGATTGCGAATGGGGCGCAGGTCGGCCTGGGATCCCGGCAGAAAAGCCTGAACCCCGATATCAACGGAAAAACCGCCCTTGACCCGGTGCGTGATCACGCCCTCAATGGTGCCCTCGGCCTCGTAGACTTCCTTGATGGCGTCCCAGACCTTGACCTTGGCGGCTTTTTCCTTGGATAAAAGGACGCGCTCTTCTTCTTCGTCCCACCACTCGATCATGACCTCAACGTCATCATCCACTGCAGCCTGGACGTTTCCCTCACTGTCCTTAAACTCATTGATGGGAATCAGCCCCTCGGACTTGTAGCCCACATCCACCAAAACGTGATCCCGGTCCACGGAGATGATACGCCCGTTGACGACCTCGCCTTCTTCAAATCGTTTGAGGCTTTCTTCATACATCTCCATCAGGGATTCCATGCTCTGCTCGCCATCCTCCGGGATGTCGACGTCCGCAGCAACCGATGCGCCCTCGATGTCTCTTGTGTCTTGTTCTTCAGTGTTTTCTTGAAAATTTTCCATTTACAACAATACCCCCTTTGGCCGTTTTAAGATACTCCCTGTATGCAAAGGAGTATAGGTGCGCTTTATTAACAGAGCAAAAGCAAAAACACAACAGTTAATTTCAACCCTTACCCCTCCCGGTATCCCGAATAACGGCCATCATTTCATCGACCACGGCAGTTGCGCCCCTGCTTGTGGAATCGATATAAACCGCGTCGTCAGCCGCCTTTAAGGGCGCAATGGAGCGGCCGGCATCATTGGCATCGCGCTTTTGCATGTCCTTTTCCACCTGCTCAAGGCTAAGGCCCGGGTCTCCGGCAAGCTCCAGGTACCTGCGCCGGGCACGCACGTGCAGATCCGCGATCAAAAAAAATTTGACGTCCGCATCCGGAAAAACGACTGTTCCCATGTCCCGGCCCTCAAAAACGGCGGATTTTTCAGCTCCCAGCCGCCGCTGCAAGGCCAGCAGGGCGCGGCGCACCTCTGGCCTTGCCGATGCGACCGAGGCCAGCATGGTGATTTCCGGGTTCCGGATCTCTCCGGTGATATCCACGCCTGCGGACAACAGGCGCAGAACCCTGTCGCGGCGGACAAAGCGCAAATCCAGATCCGCCAGCACCCGGGCCAGGCCTTTTTCGTCCTCCGGGTCCACCTGCCGGACACGCATTTCACGGGCCACGCCCCGGTACAGCGCACCGGTGTCCACATAAGTATAGCCCAGCCGGTCTGCCAGGGCGCGGCTCACGGTGGTCTTGCCTGCACCTGCCGGGCCGTCTATGGTTATCAGAAGAGGTTTCAAGCGATTGGATTCCTTTATTTGCCGGGCTGCATCTGGTTGATGACCTTTTCAAACGCATCCAGAAACCGCTGGTTTTCCTCCCGGGTTCCGGCACTGATGCGGATGTATTCGGGATAACCGTACGACACCATGGAGCGTACGATAACTCCCTGCCGGAGCATGGCCTCAAAAAACGCATCCGCATCGCATTTGACGTCAATGAGAAAAAAATTGGCTTCAGAGGGAAAATAATTCACACCCATGTGCTCCAGGGCGGCATACATGAATTCAAGCTCACCGCGCACAAGGCGGACGGTTTTTTCCATAAATGCGTCATCATCCAAGGCCGCGCATGCTCCGGCCTGGGCCAGGGCATTGGCGTTAAAGGGCTGGCGCACCCGGTGGAGCCAGCCGGCCAGTTCCTCGGGCATCACCCCGTAGCCGATGCGGATGCCGGCAAGTCCGTAGGCCTTGGAAAATGTCCGCAGCACCACCACCGGCCGCTGCCCTGTGCAGTATGCCAGGCCGTCTGCGCAGTCCGGGTCTGCGGCAAATTCAATATAGGCCTCATCAATGACCACCACCGCCTGGTCGGGCACTTTTCCCAGAAACTTTTCAAATTCAGACCGGGTGATAATGGTGCCCGTTGGATTGACCGGGTTGTTGAGAAAAATCATGCGCGTTTTTTCCGTGATCTGGGCCGCCATTTGGTCCAAATCCACGAAAAGGGACTTCAGGGGCACAAATACCGGCAGGGCCCCGGCCGAGCGCACCATGATCTCATACATGAGAAACGAGGGCGCGGTCATCACGGCCTCATCTCCGGGCTGCATCAGCGCCCGGGTCAGCATGCCGATAATCTCGTCAGAGCCGTTGCCCAAAACCACGTTGCCGGGGGCCACCCCGAGTTTGCGGGCGATTTTTTCCACCAGGGCATAACCGCGGCCGTCCGGATACCGGTGCAGCTTGTCCATGGCCACGTGCATGGCATCGACGGCAAGCGGCGATGGGCCGAGGGGGTTTTCATTGGATGCCAGTTTTACGGAACCGGAGATACCGTACTCCCGCTCCAGTTCCTCGATGGGCTTTCCGGGCTTGTAAGCCTGGATGGCTTGAATGTAGTCAGGAATATTGAGTTTCATTGTTTTTCCCCATCTGTGATTTTATCCGGAACAGATCCGGTTTTGGGCGCCCACGGCTTAAACGGCTTTGTCTTCCACCTGTGGTGGACCCAGAACCACTGCTGCGGGTACCGGCGGATCATGTCTTCAATTACCTTATTATATAAGGCAGTGGCCGCCTCAATATCCTTGGTCTTGTCCCGGGTCTCGATTTTTGGCAGGGCCGGGTGGCATTCCACCCGGTAATACCCCTTTTCTCGGACCAAAAACACGGGCACCACCGGTGCACCGGTTCTTCTGGCCAGCAGGGCCATGCCCTTGCCGGTACACGCCGGGCTACCGAAAAAATCCACAAACACCCCGTCTTTTACCCGGGCGTTCTGGTCCAGCAGCATGCCAATGAGTTCATTGTTATGTAACGCCGAAAGCATACCGCGCATGGCCCGCCGCTTGGCCAGCAGGCGGGCGCCGTAGCGGCTGCGCTGGCTTATGAAAAAACGGTCCAATGGCTCAAACTCCAGGGGCCGGTACATGGCGCTGACCGGCAGGCCCACCTGTCCCATGGCCAGGGGAAGCAGTTCCCAGTTTCCGATATGGCCGGTCAGCACAAGCACGCCCTTTTTTTCCCCCAGAGCGGCCTGTAAATGGTGCATGCCGGAAAACCGAAAATGTTTCCGGATATCGGTGTGGTTGAGGCGCAAAGACCAACCGATTTCAAAAACAATGCGAACAAGGCTGCAAAACACGCTTCTGGCCATGGCCCGGATCTGCTGCGGGGTCATTTGGCCGCCAAATACACGCCCAATATTGGATACGGCAATCTCCCGATGCCGCCGGTCTGCGGCAAACCAGAGCCGGCCCAGCCAATTGGCCGCATGCACGGCGGTTTTCCGCGGGATCAGGCCAATAAGAAAAAATCCCTGTACAATGAGAAAATAAAAAAAGGCATCCAGATACCGCCGTTTTTCCGGGTCCTGTGCTGAGCCATTGAAATTGCGTTGATTGACAGAATTCATTAGCCCGGCTTAACATGTTTTCCCGCTTTTGTTCAAGTGTGATGGCACCGTAAAAGTTTTGCCCTTTTACGGTGCCATCTAAAAACTTACTTTTTACAAAAGCATAAGTGTGATCATTTGACCGGCAGCTTTCTTGACTTGCAGGACAATCCGGGATATTTCTGCCAGCAGATCGGTTATTTTGCGGCATGCTCCGCAAAGAGGATTTTGATGGCGACAAATCGATTATCCAATGTGGCGGGCTTTGATGATGCACCGTTTTCCCGGACGCATGCGGGCAGTGTGCCTGTTGTGGCAACGGTGTATGCGGATCTGCGCTTTGACGGAGTTTTAACCGGCAAAATCGAAAAGGACGGATTTGACGCAGCGGAAAAAATCGCGGCCATGGTGAGCCAATCCCGGTTTGCCCGACACGTCCGGCTAATTTTGCTCCAGGGCATAGCACTTGGGGGATTTAACGTAGTGGATGTGTTCGGGCTGCATGACCGGCTGGGTCTGCCGGTCGTGGCGGTGGCCAGAAAACAGCCGGACATGACCGCCATAAAAAACGCGCTGCTCTCCCACATTGCCCGGGGCCGGGAAAAATGGGCAATCATTGAAAAACTCGGCCCCATGGAGCCCTTGGAAAATGTTTATGTCCAGCGGGTGGGGCTTTCGTCCGCTGAGGCCGCGGCCGTGCTCAGGCGATTTTGTATCCACGGCCGCATCCCTGAACCCATACGCACCGCTCACCTGATTGCCACGGCCATGGCCTGCGGACAGAGCCGGGGGCATCCTTGATGTTGGTTTTTTTAACTCCGGTAATCTTCCGCGGAAATCTCATAACGGCGCATGATCTGCTGAAGGGACTGGCGTTCGAGCCCGCATTTTTTGGCTGCACGGGTCACGTTGCCGCCGGTCTGCTGAAGCAGCGTTCCGATATATTCTGCGTTAAATGCGTGCAGCACCGTCTCCTTGGCCTCCCGGTAGGGCAGATGGCTTACATCCGCGTAACCGCAGCCTTGATTTTCTGCAGTCGCATCATCCACCGGGTGTTTTAAGTCCTGCGGGTTGATGGTCCGGCCGGAGGAAAACAGAATTGCCTGAATGACGATGTTTTCCAATTCCCGGACATTTCCCTCCCAGTGGCGGGATTTTAAATGCGCCATTAATTCAGAAGAAAACGTCTTGTGCGGTTCGTTTAACCGGCTGCGATGCTTGCGCAGAAGATGCTCGGCAATCAGGGGAATGTCATTTCTGCGGTCGCGCAATGGCGGCAGGTGCACCGGCAGCACGGCCAGGCGGTAAAAAAAATCCTCCCGGAATGTGCCATCCCGGATTTTGGCCTTTAAATCCTGGTTGGTGGAGGCAATGATGCGCACATCCACATGAACGGAACGGGTATCGCCAAGGGGCTTGATCTCACGTTCCTGGAGCACCCGCAGCAGCTTGGTCTGGATGGCCGGACTGACATCCCCGATTTCATCGAGAAAAATGGTGCCCCCGTCAGCCTCCTGAAACAAACCGGTCTTGTTCTGGGTGGCATGGGTGAATGCCCCTTTTTTGTATCCGAACAATTCGCTTTCCAGAATCTGCTCGGGCACGGTAGGGCAATTGACCGCAACAAACGGGCCCTTGCTGCGGCTGCTGATGGAATGAATGGCCCTGGCGGTTAAATCCTTGCCTGTGCCGGACTCGCCGGTTATCAACACGGTCATTTCGGTCTGGGCCACCATGCGGATGGTTTCAAACACACTTTGCATGGCATCAGACTGGCCCACCAGGCCATAAAACGCCGGACCGTGTGGATCGCTTTGCTTCAGCAGCCGGTTTTCAGAGATCAGACGGCTGCGCTCCAGGGCTTTTTCCAGCCGGAACACCAGGGTTTCATGGTCAAAGGGCTTGGTGACAAAATCATAGGCCCCCTGCTTCATGGCCTGGACCGCGTACTCAATGGAGCCGTAGGCAGTCATCATGACAACTGTGAGTTCCGGCCATTTTCGCTTGATGAGTTCCAGCAATTCAAGGCCGTCCATGCCCGGCATCCGGATATCGATAAGGGCCAGATCAAAAGGGCTTTTTTCCAGGGTCTGCAGGGCGGACTTGCCGGAATCCGCGGTCCTGACCCGGCAGTTTAAATCCGGCTCCAGGCTCCGGGCCAGCAGTTCGAGCATATCGGGCTCATCATCAACGACCAGGATATGGTGTTCATCCATTTGCGCCACCTCCTTCAGAATCGGAGACAGGCAGCAGAAGCGTAAATACCGAGCCCTTTCCGACACGACTTTGCACGCGGATATCTCCGCCGTGGCTTTTGGCAATGCCGTAGCTTACCGCAAGGCCCAGCCCTGTGCCCTCGCCTGTGGATTTGGTGGTGAAAAAGGGATCAAATATACGGGTCAGATTCTTTTCCTCAATGCCATAGCCGTTATCGGCGATATCGATTTCCAGCCGCCGGTTGGATTCATCAAAGCGGGTGGCAATGGTGATGGTGCCGTCCTGCTCCACGGCATGTGCGGCATTCATCAAAAGGTTGACCAGCACCTGCTTTATCTTTTTTTCATCCATGCGAATGTTGGGCATATTTTGGGAAAACTCCTTGTAAATCCGGATGTTTTCCATCTTTGAACGATGCTGAACAAACACCAGCGTCTCCTCGATGACTTCGTGAATATTGAGATCGGCCATTTCCGGCTGAGAGCGGCGGGCAAAATTCAGCAAATCCTCCACAATGGATTTGCAGCTCTGTGCATGCTTTAAAATCACCTGCAGGTCTTTTCTGCGCTGGGAATCCTCGGATTCTCCCCGCAGCAGCAGCTGGGTATAACCCTGAATAACCCCCAGGGGATTGTTGATCTCGTGGGCAATTCCAGAAGAGAGCTTTCCGATGGAAGCCAGTCGATCTGCATGGGCCATCTGCTTTTCCTGGTGGATTAAGGCATCCGTGCGATCCTGAATCCGCTTTTCCAGATCCTGGTTTAACGCAAGCAGTTCCTGGTGTGTATCCTGAAGGGCCCGGCGGTCCATGGTGATTTGCTGATAGACGTGCCACACTCGGTTGAAAAACAATGTGGCCGCAGCCACGATGATGAGCAAAAAGGTATTGATGCCGCCGGCAAAAGGCCGCAGCCCGTCCCACAAATCCGGCCGGCCGGCCAGGGAGAAAAACTGTTTGAGGATATGGCCGCCGGAACGCGATACCGCAAACCCGGCCAAACAGCAGCAGAGCCACAACATATAAGTCCACACAACATTGTCTGCCTGGCTTCTGCGCAACCGGACAGCCCTGCGCACACACAAGAAGGAAAAAACAATCATCAAAGCTGAACCGATCATGTCCACCAGGCGGATTGGCACATCCGGTACAATCATGAGCTGCCTTCCTGGCCCGGGTCCATACTCCGAACCGGATCGGTCAGGCGCCGCAGCCCCATGTAAAGGAAAACCATGCCGGGCACACAAAGCAAATGGTCCAGCTTCATAAAATAGTACAGCAGGCCGAGCCAAGCCCGGTCACCTGCGGCGTAGATATGAATCTGCCAGTCCGAGGCCCGGGCAACCCGGATCAACTCCGTCTGCTCATCCATATAATGCACCAAGAAAGCATCCAGGGACCAGAGGATAAAAAATACCGAGGCATATTGGATCAGCCGCCATCCGGGCTGGCGCACCAGATGCCTGGATCGCAGCCAATAAATCAGGATACCCATGGCGACAATAAAAAAAATATGGGATAGCTGATGGGTATACAGACCTTCCGGGGCCCCGTGGGCCTGAGTGGCATAGGCCGGCGGGGCAAGCCGAAACAAAAAAATCCACCCCAACCAAAACAGCCTGTTTATCTTCATAACTTGCTTTCTCGCCACCCGGGTGCCATAATTATAGAAAGGGCCTGTCAGAAGCATCCCAAAAGCATTATTGTTGTTTGTTTGCTCAAGGCCTCGCAAAAAAACGAAGGACGGAATGATTTTGCTAAACATAGAAGCAATTTCCGTACCAAATTAGTATTTTTTCTATATTCGGACCCGAAAAGGGTTTTTTCCTTTGTTCACGGGCACCGGCATTGCAAAAACATTCCAGGACAGCCGGTTACCGGGAATTTTTTGCGCAACTTTTTTATTGCGATCCACAGGCAATGCCGGGGCATTTCAGGAGAAAAACCTTGCACAATTTTCATGGCATCGCAATAAAAAACTTGCATTTAATTTTGCCAACCCTCGGAAAGCCCCAGGCAAACGCAAATCAAGAAAGACACAATATGATATGATTTCAGACAGCTTTAACGCTTGCTGAATTATTATTGCACTCAAAGAACCAAACTTTAGGACGTTTCGCATGGTATGATTATTGCTTTCACACTTTAAATCTTTTTGGTTGCACCCATGCAACCCATGTTTGCGGAGCAGAAATCCGGATACGGCAATAAAAACAAGAAAAGCGAACAGGAGGTGTACATGTCGGTACGCAGAAACAGAATGCAAGTTTTTTGGATGGTGATTGCAGCCGCCCTTGTATGGTGCGCGCAGCCCGCCCTGGCACAGGTCCAGGCGGAAATTGACAAGCAGGAATACCTGGCCGGTGATACAGTTACCATTTCCGGCCAAATCGAGCCGGGAAAAGATTTATACATTGCAATCGCTTCCCAGCGCAAATTTGCTCCCAACGAGGCCGGCGGCGTCAATGAAATCAAAAGCCTGAACGCTGCTGTAGAGAAAAACGCTTTTGAGGCAGACACGTCAGTACCTGTATTTTACTACATGCTCACCAACAACCCCGACCAGTTCGGCACAGTGGAGAAAAAGCGCTTTGGCGGCCCCTCCTTTGTCAAGGGCATCTACAGCACCACCATGTTTAAGCTCGCTGACTGGCAGGGGCTGGACCAGGAAGCCAAAGGCATGCTCGGGCCCTTAAAAACCCCGGAAGAATGGGCTTTTTACAAATACAACCATGAAAACAGTTATGGGATCAACACCATTACCAAGGAACGCACCCAGGTGGGCAAAGTCACCATTTTTGCCAGAAGCGTGCTCACTGATTCTGAAAAAAGCGGCAATTACTGGGACGAAGGCACAACGATCGACCTGGACAAAACCACGGGCGAATTTACCGCCACGTTTGAGTCCTTCCGTCACACCCCGCCTGACACTGCCTTTAACGTGGTTGTCAACGGAGAAGAAATCGGCGAATATACCCTGGCCGGAAACGGCTTTTGGCTGTCTCTGGGCGGCCGGTACATGAACCCGCTCTGGATTATTCTCGGTGCAATTCTGGTGGGCGCATTTTTCTCGCTGATCGGGGCTGCCGGCGGCATGCTCATGGCCGCCTACCAGGTGATGGTGGTCAACACCATGGGACCTGTGGGCATCAACGCGGCCAACGTGCTTCGCCCCTCCAACGTGGCCCTGACCCTGTTTTCGCCCCTGGGCTCGTTTTACCGTTACGCGATCAAGGAACGGCGCGTGGCATGGCCCGTGGGTCTGTCCTTTGGCGTGGGCATTCTCATCGGCTCCATCTGGCTGGGCAAGTACGTAACCGAGGTGCTGCCACTTGCCTCTTACAAGGAATGGCTGGCCGTGCTGGTGGTACTCATGGGCCTCCGGACCCTGTATGAGCTCACCCCCCAGGCCATGAAAAAACGCCAGAACATCAAGGCCATGACCAAGAAGTTCAACGAGGAAGTCCAGAAGGCCAAGGAAGAAGGCCGGGCTGCCCGCATGGGCCGCATTGAGCCCATGTCCACCGGTGCCAACAAACTGTTTAACTACCAGTTCAAGTTCTGGGGCGAGGAATTCAAGATCAACCCCTTGCTCTTTGGCATCATCGGCCTCGGTATCGGCATCGTGGCCCGGGCGTTTGGCATCGGCGGCGGCTTTTTGCTCACCCCGATCATGACCATGGTTGGCGCGCTGCCCATGTACGTGGCCGTGCCCGTGGCCCTGGTTGGAACCTGCTTTTCCAGTATCGGCTCGTTTATCGGCTACCTGTTAAACGGATACCTGCCCGACCTCTGGATCGCCATCGCCATTATCATCGGCGGTTTTGTGGGCGGATACCTCGGCAGCCGGATGCAGAAGATGTTTACCGAAGTACAACTCAAGGTCATCCTGGCGGTTGTGCTGTTTTTCCTCTTCTTCCGGTTTTTCAAAATCGAAATCTGGATCTAGGGTGTTTCAGCAATGATGGACACACTCTGGATGTTTATTGTAACAATGGTACAGCATGGGCAGCAAGGGCTGAACATTTTGTTCGGCCCCCTGCACATGCTGGGCCCGACCGCTGCTGTGGCCGGCATTGCCGTGCTCACAGCAGCGGTTACCAGGGTGTTTGGCAAAAAGTTCAAGACAAAGCGTTACAAGGAACTGGAGCAGGAGTTTTATTACTGGTATGATGTCAAGCAGCAGGCGCTTCAGCTAAAAGACGCGGATCCGGAAAAGGCCAAACAGCTCGGGCGCAACATCGACCAGGGGCATCTCAACAAGGTCTATTACGACTTTTTTTTCGAAGGTTTTTTAAAAAACCTTTTGACAATGTATATTCCTCTGTTTCTGATGCTGGGATACGTCAATGCCACCTATGCGCCTGAAGCGCTGGAAGCCATGACAGGCAAAAGCCACCTGTTTATCCTTCCCTGGTTCAACGGGCAGCAGTATCCCATTGGCGCTGTTTTCTGGTTTGTCTGCTGTGTTTTGTTTTTCTATGTCGCCGCATTCGTTATCCGGATCAGACTTGAAAAGAAACAAAACAGCACCGCTTCGGCGGAAAAGGCAGTATAATGCAGTCTGTCCGAATGTTTACAGAATGGATGGATGCGGTATTTCCCGATTGGTATGCCCTGTTGTCCGCACTTCTTATGGGCGTCTTTGGCGTTATTGCCATTGGTATTGTGGTATGCGGCCTTGCCCCGGACCTGTTGTTTGCCTGGCTCCCCCCTGTCACGGCCTTTTGCGGCGCTGCTGCAGGCTACAGGTTCCGGGAAAAACGTTTTTCAGCCAGCAGCACAGCCAACCGGCTGCTGACCCTTGGCGCCGGAACAGGGCCGGCAATCGCTGCAGCCGTTCTGCAGGTCATCGTGGACCGGAATTTTTTCGGCACCCATCCATCCTTATCTCTGCTGGCCGTTTTTTTTGCCTGCGGAATTTTCGGCGCGGCCGGCGGGCACTGGCTGTACCGCAAATATGAAATGATTGACCCAAACCGCCCGGCAACAAAGGAGTTACCAAAATCATGAGCAAATACTACCTCTTTCAGGATCAAAAACGATGCATCGGGTGCATGGCCTGTGTGGCGGCCTGCAAAAGCCGGCAGGCCCTTCCCAGGGGCCCGTTCCCATCCCTGGTGGTTGCAGTCGGCCCCCGGCGGGTGGGCAACCTGCCCAGAACCGCTTATACCTTCATGCCCTGCTTTCACTGTGAAAATCCGTGGTGTGTGGCCGCCTGTCCCACAGGTGCCATGCGCCCCCGCACAGAAGACGGCATTGTCACAGTGGATCCGGATCTTTGCGTGGGATGCAAAACATGCATATCCGCCTGTCCATGGGGGGCGCCGCAATGGAATCCGGAAACCGGCAAAGCCGTCAAGTGCGACTACTGCTACGAACGGGTCGAAGCGGGTCTGGAACCGGCCTGCGTGACGGTGTGCCCGACAAAATGTCTTTATTTCGGCACCCCGGATGAAATCCCGGAAGTCAGGCGGGAACGCTATGCCAGGGCCCGGGCCCAGGATTTATAATTAGGACTTATAACCGGACCAGCACAAGGCGGTTGAAATGGATTCCCAAACCTGCAGTGTCAAAAAACTGCACGATCAAATCGAGCAGACCTTAAACAACGGATCGCTGTCCCATCCCCGCTGCCGGCAGCGGGCCACTGAGATTTTCGACCTGGTCCACGATGTTTCCCAAGGCCTGGCCGGCGACGATCATTTCGACAGCATCCTGGAACTTGCCCAAAACATGGTGAATGAGGGGCTGACGCCCTCCTGCCGGGAATTTGGCGAGCATGTGGCGTCATTTGTGGATCAGCACCAGGAAGAGTTTATAAGCCACATCCGCACCCATACCTGCCCCACAGGCCGATGCCCCATGCTGACTCCGGCGCCCTGCCAGATGGCTTGTCCTGCAGGCATTGACATTCCCTCATATGTGACCCTGGTGGGTCAGGGCAAATATGCAGAAGCCATTTCCGTGATCCGCAGGGACAACCCTTTCCCCTGGGTTTGCGGACTGGTGTGCACGCATCCCTGCGAATTCATGTGCGTGCGTGGCCGGATGGACAAATCCATTGCCATCATGGACTTAAAAGGATTTGCAGCCGAAAAGGCCATGTCTGCCCAGAGCTATCAGAACCCGGAACCCAGTCCGGACAACGGGCGCAAAATCTGTATCATCGGCGCGGGTCCCGGCGGGTTAACCGCTGCTTATTATCTTGCCCTTCGGGGATATCGGGTGACGGTGATCGAGGCCCTTCCAGTGGCCGGCGGCATGATGATGGTCGGGATTCCCAGATACCGGCTGCCCCGGGAGGTCATTGACCGGGAAGTGGCCATGATCGAATCGCTCGGAGTGGAAATCCGCCTAAACACCCGGCTGGGAAAAGATGTCACCATTGAATCGCTTCGCTCCGAGGGGTTTGAAGGCTTTTTGCTGGCCATTGGCGCTCACGGTTCCTACAAGCTGATGATTCCAGGAGAAGACGATTATGAAGGCGTCATTCCGGCCGTGTCGTTTCTGCGGCGCGTAAGCCTTGGCGATCACCGGCGGCCCGGCAAAAAAGTGGCCGTGGTCGGCGGCGGCAACGTGGCCATTGACGCGGCCCGTACCTGCCTGCGCCTGGGCTGCGAAAGGGTGACCATTCTTTATCGTCGGACCCATGATCAGATGCCGGCCCATCACGAGGAAGTTGTGGAGGCTGAAGAAGAAGGCGTTTCCTTTTCTTATCTGACCATTCCCAAGCAGGTCCAGGGAGCCGAAGGCCGGGCCACCGGCATTGTCTGCGTGCGCGCAGAACTGAGCGAACCGGATGAATCCGGGCGCAGGCGTCCGGTCCCGGTGGAGGGAAGCGAGCACGTCATTGAAGCAGACGTGATTATCCCGGCCATCGGCCAGGAAATCAGGCCCCAGGGCCTTGAAGCCTTTGAGGAGGTGGACTGGACCCGGCGCAATACCATCCGGGTCCATACCGTGACCATGCAAACCAACCAGCAGGGCGTTTTTGCTGTTGGCGATGCGGTTACCGGCCCGGCAACCGTTGTGGAAGCCATTGCCGGCGGCAAAAAGGCCGCTTCGGCCATCCATCGCCACTTTGAAGGCATTGCCCAGCCCGCCCTGCCCCGGGTTCCGGTCCGCCGCAGGCGCCTGCCGCACTTTGACCTTCCTGCTTCTTTGAAAATGGACCTGGACCGGCCGAAAATGCACCAATTAAGCAATGACCGGCGGCGCATTACGTTCCAGCAGGTACACCTGGGATTCAATGAGCAGCAGGCCCACGAAGAGTCCAAGAGATGCCTGCGCTGTGACATCTGCATCCGCTGCGGCCGGTGCGTGGAAATCTGCCGGGACAAAATGGGCATTGAAGCCCTTCGCCTGGGATATCTGGATTTCGACAACCCCGGCCCCACGGATCTGCGCATCACTGCCGAGCGCTGCATCGCATGCGGCGCCTGTGCCACCAACTGCCCCACCGGGGCCATGCAGATGACAGACCGCGACGGCTACCGGGAGCTTTCCCTGTGCGGAACGGTGCTCAACCGTCTGCAGCTTGAATACTGTGAAGTCTGCGGTGCGGTTCTTGGCCCGGCCCGATACCATGATTATATCGTCAAACGCGTGCGGGATGTCAGCCCCACGTCAAACGGCAGACGCATATGCCTGGAATGTGCCAGGCGTCAAAGCGGCGGGCAGCATGCGGAAATCACTCCGCCGCCCAGATAGTCAAACTCGGCAACTTGCCCGCAATCCCGTCAGGAGGTAAGGATCATGACATTTCGACAGGGCCAGAAAGTGGAAATTTTTCAACGCTCCACCGATGAGAGCTGGGAAGATTACATGGAGGCATTTATCGGGCTCCACGGCATTATCACAGATCCGGATGTCAGCAAAAACGACCCGGATGCGTTGATCGAGGTAAGCCTGGATGAAAAAGGCACGCACCGGCTGCCCCAGGACTGCCTGCGCATCATTGAACAATAGGCACGCACCTGCGGGGGGAAAAACAATGGTTGAAATCACTGTCAATAACCAAAAAATCCAGGCAGATCCGGAAAAACGACTCATCGATCTCCTTCGCAAACAGGGCATCGATGTACCGGCCTTATGCTACCATCCGGCCCTTTCTCCTGCCGGGGCCTGTAAGCTCTGTGCCGTGGAAGTGATGGTTCCGGGCAAGCCTTCCCAGGTCAAACTTTCCTGCATAGCCAAGCCTGTTGAAGGCATGGAGGTGAACACGGACAACGAGCGCGTGCAAAAAGCCCGCACCACGGCCTTTCGAAATCTTGCCAAATATGCGCCCGAAGCACCTGCGATATGGAAACTGGCAGAAAAGCACGGCATTGACATGGGCTCACCCCCGGATGAATGCATCCGATGCCGGCTCTGCGTGCGCGCCTGCAAGGAACTGGTGGGTGCCAACGCCTTAAAAATGGAAAAACGCAACGGGGTCTCCTATGTTGTGCCCAGGCCCGAAAACCAATGTATCGGGTGCGGCACATGTGTGAACATATGTCCCACAGGCGTGATTCATCAGAAGGATGAAAACGGGCTTCGCATCATTTCCATCCGCGACGAGGTGATCGGTCAGAACCCGCTGCTGCAATGTGAAGCCTGCGGCCGCTATTTTGCCACGCCAAAATTCATGAGCCGGGTGGAGAACAGAACCGATGATCATCCACACGTCAAGGAACATCACCGATACTGTCCAACATGCGCGAAACTGTTGTCCGACCGGATAAAAAGCGCTTCGCGCATCAAACGGATGTAACACCGGAGGAAACCATGACAGAGGTCAGCTGCAGATCCATGCACGATGTGGTGGCATTTGCCATCAGCCGGGAAGAAAAGGCCCGGGACTTTTACCGTGACTGTGCAAATTCTGCCACAAACAAAGGCATTAAAGAATTTTTCCGGGAAATGGCCGAGGAAGAATCGCGGCATCGCCAGCTACTGGCCGACCTGGACCTGAGTGCGGAAAAGCCCTTTTCCGACCTGGATGAACACGGCAACGTCAGGGACCTGCACCTGAGCGATTTTATGATCGATGTCCGGTTTTCACCGGATATCGGCTATCAGGAGGCCCTTGCCATGGCCATGAAAAAAGAGGAAAAGGCGCATGCCTTTTATGAAGCCTGGAAAGGCCGGTGCGCCAGCGAAAAGTCCGAAAAGCTTTTTTCGTTTCTGGCCGAAGAGGAACTCAGGCACAAACGCCGGCTTGAGGAAATTTATGACAGTGAAATCCTTCAGGAAGGATGACATACTGAACAATTTGAGCGTTTGCGGTTTTATGGACAAAAGGAGACAATTGATATGACAACAGAGAACGTTTACACAATCTGCGGGATGTGCACTGTTCGATGCCCCATGGTGGCGGAAGTGGAAAACAGCAACATCCGGTTTCTTCGCGGCAACCCCAATGCCTCTGGTATGAAAACCTCCCTTTGCGCACGGGGTGTGGCCGGAAAAGCCCTGATCAATGATAATGAACGCATCCGCCATCCCATGATCCGCGACGGTCAGCGGGGTGAGGGCAAGTGGCGGAAAGTCAGCTGGGAAGAGGCCCTGGACTACACCGCAGAGAAGTTGCAAAAAGTGGTGGATCAGTACGGCCCCCGGGGCGTGGCCTTATCCGACCGGGGTGGTCCGTTTCGGGATTTCCACCGGGCGTTTTTAAGAGGCCTGGGATCGCCCAACTATGTCAACCATGATTCCTCCTGCGCCCGCAATGTCCAGCACGCCGCCAAATCCGTCAGCGGCGCGGGACGCAAGGAAGTGGCCTATGATTACAGAAACGCCAAGCACGTGATTCTGCAAATGCGCAACGTGTTTGAAGCCATAGGGGTCCAGGAGGTCAACGATCTGACCGATGCCATGAATGAAGGCTGCCGGCTGACCGTCATTGATATCCGGGCCAATGTGTCGGCCACCAAGGCGGACCGGTTTTTCATGGTTCGGCCGGGAACCGACTATGCCTTTAACCTGGCGGTCATCAACGAACTGCTCACAAAAGACCTTTACAACAAGGATTTTGCCCGCAAATACATCCAGGACCTGGAAGCCCTGAAATCCTTTGTCAAGGATTACACACCCCAGTGGGCGGAAAAGGAAACCGGTGTGCCGGCGGCCCAGATTTCGTCCTTTGTCCATCAACTGGCAAAGGACGCTCCGGCCGTGCTCTGGCATCCGGGCTGGATGATGGCCCGGTATGACACCACCTTCTATTTGTGCCGTTCCATTTACATCATCAATGCCCTGCTGGGCTCCTACGGCGCCAAAGGCGGCCTGCCCTTTGTCAACAAACCCAAGGATGCGGGCTATTCCGGGTTGAAAAAATTTATGGATCTTTTTGAAAAGCCCAAGGAAAAACGCGCCGATGGCGTGGGGTGGCGATACACCCACTTTGACGAGGGCCCGGGACTGGCCCACCTGCTCTACGAAGCCATGGAAACCGGAGATCCGTACCCGGTAAAGAGCTATATCGCATTCCGGCACGATCCCTTGATGGCTTATCCCGAGCCGGACCGCCTCAGGCAGATCTTTGACAACCTGGATCTGCTGGTATCGGTTACCTTTACCTGGTGTGACACGGCATGGTATGCTGATGTTGTGCTGCCTCTGTCCCCGTATTTGGAACGCGACAGCGTGCTTGCCGCCAAAAATGCCATCCAGCCCTATTTCTTCATGCGCCGCCGGGCGGTTGAGCCCCGGTTTGACACCAAGGCCTGCTGGGAAATCTTTTCCGGCCTGGCCCGGCGTCTGGGCATAAACGAACTGGCCTATGACAAAATCGAAGACGTCTGGAACTTCCAGCTCCAGGGCACAGGGGTCTCCATTGAGGATTTTAACGAAACCGGCATGGTCAAGTTAACCGAAGGGCCGGTTTACAAGGACCGGGATAATTTGAAATTCGGCACAAAGAGCGGAAAATTTGAAATTATATCCCAAAAGCTCGAGGACCTGGGAATGCCTTCCCTGAAACCCTATGAATCCGCTCAAAGCCCGCCGGAAGGCTCTTTCCGGCTCACATTCGGCCGCTGCGCGCAGCACACCCAGGGCCATACGGTCAACAATCCGGTTCTGGGCGAACTGGTGCCCGAAAACGTGCTCTGGATTCATACTGATGCAGCGGAAAAACTGCATATTGAAAACAATGAGACTGTCAATGTTTCAAATAACGGTTACACCGAACAGATCAAGGCAAAGGTGACCGATTTTATCCACCCGGAAGCCGTGTTCGTGCTGCACGGGTTCGGTCACAAGCTGCCAGTGGAAAGCCGTGCCTACGGCAAAGGACTGGCGGACAACAAGTTCATGCCGGGCGCGCTGAAAAAATGGGATCCAGTGGGCGGCGCTGTGGCCCTGCAGGAAAACTTCGTGAAAGTAAGCAAGGTCAAATAGATACTGCTCAATGGCCTGCCCGGCTGCGGGATGGGGAGGCCGGGCTCAATCTTCCGGCACACCCGTGTAACCGCATTTGCGGTCCACCTTGTCGGTGAGTCGATTGAGCTCGGCTTCCAGGTCCCTGCAGATGCGGGCAAATTGCTCATCTGTGGCATCTTCCGGGATTTTCACCGGCTCGCCGAAATCAATGACCACCTTGCTGAAGGGCTTGGGAATGATGGTTTTGTCCCATGCCCGTTTAAACGTCATCACCCGCGTACCCGAGCAGGCCATGGGCACGAACCAGGAGCCGCTTTGCATGGCCAGCACGGCCATGCCTTTTTTCATTTTCCGCGCCGGGCCCCTGGGACCGTCCACGGCGGTTCCGCAAAGCCGTTTTTCCCGCCCATCCTTCAGGTAATCCACCATGGCGGAAAGCGCCTGGATTCCCCCTTTTGACGAAGATCCACGCACCGGTGTATAACCCAGATGTTCGGCAATCCTGGCGGTAAGCTCTCCATCGCGGCTGCGGCTGATCATAATGCCCCGGGGCCCAAGGGTTCGGAAAAAATAAAACAAAAAAATCGCATGTCGATGCCAGGATCCGGCCACCACATTGCCGCTGTGTTCATCCCTGAAGTATTTTTCATACACCGGCCGGTTCAATATTTCCACGCGCACGGTGCCAAACCACAGGCGCACCAGGTTGACCGCCAAAAACGCGGTGACCTCCAGTTTGATTCTGTCCTTCCAGGAAAAGTTATTCATATTGCAGTGCTTTATCCTTTCACGAGAATATGATATAAAATTCGGAAAATCCGAAACAAGTACAAAAGGGTCCCGGTCATGGCTGACAATTATGAAAAAATCGTCATTGACAATCTCCGGCGCCTGTATGCGGACATGCCCGCCGATCTTGCCCGCAGGCTGCCTGCAGAAAGGCAGGGCAGCCGTTTCAGATTCCCGGCCTTCGGCCAAACCTGCACCATATCCCCTGAGGGCATTGACATGGACGGCCAAAAATGTCCTTCCGTGCTTGGAATTCTGATATCCCTGTATGCCATCAATGCCTGTGATGCGCCAATGATTGCCGAACCGTTTTGCGCTTTTAAGGAAATGCCCGGCAGCATGCCCTATTCAGGCGCATTTGCCACACACACCGAACAGATCCTGGTTGCCCGGGTTGAAGATCTGGATAAGGCCCGGCCCCGCATTCGGGATCAGCTCTGCGGCCGGGATGCACCACCGGCAGTGAGCGGCGATTTTGCGTTCGTGGTACAGCCGCTTCCCAAAATCGCCTTGTGCTATATTGTCTATAAAGCGGACGAGGACTTCCCGGCTTCCGTGACCTGCCTGTTTTCTGCCAATGCCCACCGGTTTCTGCCAACAGATGCACTGGCGGACACAGGAGAATATACGTCCAAAAAAATTCTTGAGATCACAGACCAATAGTCCGGGGCCGCCATGAACGACTACCAGATGGAACAGCGCGAGACACTGCAAATCGTACGCCGGCATCTGCATCAAATTCCGCTTGAGGATCTTGAAAAACAGATCACCGCGTACCTGGACTTCCGGCAAAAAACCGCCCGGTTCTACAATGCCCACATAGAGCCGGTGTGCGAAAAAAAATGCTTTACAACCGGCATCAGCGGCTGCTGCACCAAAGACGGCATTATCGTGTTTTTTGCCGACGTGGTCATCAATGCGCTCCAGTCCACAACCCGCCAGCTCGACCATCTCGAGCTGGCCATCGACTCTCCGGCCCCTGGCGGAAAATGCATTTTCCTGACCCAAAGCGGGTGCGCCTGGCAGGTCAAACCCATTGTTTGCGAAATGTTTATCTGTCATCCCGCCAGACAACAGGCATTTGCCCCCAGCCCGTCCAAAGCCCAGGAGTGGAAGGCCCTGGAACAGGAACGCAAAACCTTTACCTGGCCGGATCAGCCGGTATTGTTTGAACGCCTGGAGAGCGTTTTTTTAAACCTTGGCCAGCGCTCAACACTCATGCACATCCACAAAAGCCCCGGTTTGCTGCGGGTCAAACAGAATCGCGACCGCTAAACCCCCGCTGGTCCGCTTTTGCTGCCAGCCCGGCGGACCGGTCTTTTTCCGGATCAGACCGATTCAATCTCCTCATAGAGAGTAATTTCAGGCTTTGCCGCCCCGAATTCAGCCACTTTGGACATAAACGCCTTGAAATGCGGAGTGGAACTATGGGCGCTTACCGCCTCCATGTCTTTGTAGCGCTCAATAAAAACCAGGGTATTGGGATCCTGATCACTGACATTGACACTATAGAAAAGGGTGCCTTCCTCGTTGGCCACTTCCTTCATCAAATTCCGGATCACTTCCAGGGCCTGCTGCTTTTTTTCCGGCACAACCGGAATTTTGGCGATAACGGCAATCATTTCGACTTCTCCTTGGCTTTGCGTGAAAAGGATTCTATTTCCTGAATTGAGGCATCTATTGGCTGCTGGCCTGCTGCGAATTAGCGTCAGCGTTGTTAAGATCATTTCTCAAAATATGCCGGTATTCACGAATGTTTCGCACATAGCGCACCGGTTCATATCCCCGGGCATAACCATATTTCAAATCTTTATAATACTCCTGATCGGCCAGCAACGGCAACACCTGCTTAAGATCCCGCCATGAATGCGGACTTAGACCCAATTTCCGGGCCAGTATCTGGGCATCGTGCAAATGACCCCGGCCCACATTGTAGGCCGCCAGGGCCAGCCAGGTCAGATCCGGTTCGGTCACTTTTTCGCTGAAGCTTTTTTTGAGCCGGGCCAGATATTTGGCGCCGCCGAATATACTTTGCCTGGGATCCAGGCGGTTGGACACGCCCATTTCCCTGGCTGTTGTCAGCGTCAGCATCATGATGCCGCGAACACCCGTGGGGCTGACGGCATGCGGATTCCAATGGGATTCCTGGTAAGCCTGGGCCGCGAGCAGATCAAAGGGCAGATCATATTTTTCCGCAGCCTGGCGGAAATACTCCCGGTACTTTGGAAACCGTGCCTGGATCCGCCGCAGATACCGCATGGTGTCCACGTAATCAAAGGCCTCAAAAAACCCATAGTATTTTTCATGGACATGATCCATCTGCCCGGTCTGCTCAAAATCCTTCATCCATTTGGCAATGGCCCGGGAAAGATCACGCCTGCGGGGTGCCATGGCCCATCCCAGCTGCTGGGCGCGTCCCAGGTTGATGGGGGCCATAAGCTGCGGGTAATAACGCCGGTTGATATCCACGATATTGGAATCGGCAATGGTGCAGTCAATATTGGCCGCCCACACATCAAAAAGGAGCTGCTCGGTGGCCAGATCCTGAGCCTCCTCCCACTGCAGCTCCGGATACTCGGTGTCCCTGAGATGGGCCAGCCGTTCAGCATAGCTGCTGCTGGCAATGACAACAATTTCGATACCCAGCAGGTCTTCAATGGATTCAGGCTGAATGCGGTCCCGCCGGGTGACCACCTGGGGAGTGATTTCCTGGTACGGCGGAGAGAACCGGAACTTTTCCTCCCGGGCCTCGGTTATGGTCAGACCGGCGGCGGCCAGATCTCCCTTTCCCTGTTCCAGATCGGTCAAAACCTGATCAACAGTTTGGCAAATCTGATATTCGACATCCACTCCGAGAAATTCTGCAAAGGATTCAACCAGATCATATTCCGGACCAGTGGGTTGGCCTGTTTGATCAATGTAATAGGTAGTGGGGGCATTGCGGGTTAACACAACCAGCTTGCCGCTGTTTTTGATTTCCGCCAGGGACCGGGATGGCATGGAGCCGGTTAATTGATCGCAGCCATATGTCCACAATACCAAAATGCCGCAAAAAACTGCAATACTGTACCATATCCGGCTGTTGAACAAAAACAAACACGCCTCCTTTGCGGACGCAAAAGCATCAATGGCTTCTGCTGGTTTTTCAAAATTGATGCTCTCGTAAAAGTCTGATTTTAGATGGTGCCGTAAAAGTTCCCGTATTTTTATTTATACCCTGTCCTGCCCTGATTTTCAAGCACGCCGTAATTTTACTCTTGTCCTGAAACCGATTTCACCCCCGCAACCGCCAGAGATTTTCCTCTCTGGAATTATCTTTGTATTTTTTTGTATACGTAGTTGTATATTTCCATACAACAATCAGGGCGTTTTTTTGCCTTTTTTATCAAAGTATCCTTTGAAGAAATTTTTCTGCCGTACTACGATAACAAATCGAAATAAAAGAAAATAATTTATATTGATTATTATGTCCTCACCTGAAAATCCCACTTGGCACATGCCTTGCTAACATTACCCGCGGAAACCTGACACAACTTTATCAAACCGCTTGAAAAAGGCAATTCACCTGAAAAGGTGAGACGCAAAGGAACCGGCCTAAGTCCTTTCAAAGGATACGGCGGCGGGCCTGCCGGGCGGATGCTCCACCTCCTTGAAGGTGTTGGTATCTCCACGGCTCAAACAACACCTAGGAGGCTGGAATGCGCACGGACAAACACAGAACAAAAAGTTTTACTTTAACAATCGGATTATTTTTTTTATTTTCCCTTTTATCCTCAACTGCCTTTTGTGCTGAAATCACCCTTTCCTGGAGCCGGCCGGATGACGACCGGGTTGCCGGGTATAATATATATCACGGGGAAACCGGAACCAACTTCAAGTCAGCGCCGGGCCAAAGCATTGACTCCCCGGATATCACCAGCTGCACCATTTCAGAGCTCAAAGAAGGGCAGACATATGATTTTGCCGCCACCAGCCTGGATGGAAACGGCAATGAAAGCGATTTTTCCGAAACCATCAATCATACCGTAGGCTCCACGGAAACCACAGACGACGAAAACCAGCTACTGGTATTCGGAGATACCGCGGATGCACATGAGCTCGGGACCCTCACCGATACCTTTATCAACATCAATGAAGAAACCAATAGTGCCAGTGAGCAGCTAAACACCTATACCTGGCCGGAAAATACGCCGGCCAACGCCATTTTGCTTAAGGCCGATCTTTCCGCACTGCCTGACGGGGCAGAGATTCAAAGCGCCGTGCTGCATCTGTATCAAACTGCTGCCGGCGGGGACGGATCCTATGACCTGTCCGTACATAAGATCCTCAACCACAACCCGGAATTCAACGGCGCCAACGGCTACACCTACGACGGGGTCAAGGAGTGGACCGCCAACAGCGACTGCTACAACGACATCCCCCTGGCCCAGGCCGATATTACCGCAGCAGAAGATGTCAAGACCCTGAACCAGGAGCCCGGATACAAGCAATGGGACATTTCCGGCATGGCCAAGGCCTGGGTGGACAACCCGGATGCCAATTACGGCCTGATGATCAACTCGGATGACTCGGCTGCAGCCAACAGCCACCGCTATTTTGCCGCATCCGAGGCAGCTGACGCCAATACAAGACCCAGGCTGGAAATCACATTTACTGTTGACCCGGATGACGCTGACAATGACGGTGACGGCTACAGTGTCAACGACGGGGACTGCAATGACAACGACGCTTCTGTTTATCCCGGCGCAGAGGAAATCTGCGGCGACGGCATTGACCAGAACTGCGACGGAACCGATGCCGCCTGCACGGAAGAAAACGACGATACCAGTAATGACGGCTCGGATTCGGAATCCGGAGATGATGGCAGCAGCGATGATGGCAGCTCGGATGCAGACTCCGGAGACGACAGCGATAATACAGATGACCAAACCGACGGCACCGTATCCGAAGACACCCAGTTCGGGGATGTCACCCTTTCCTGGAGCCGGCCGGATGACGACCGAATCGCCGGATACAACCTCTACTATGGAAAGTCCGGCACCGACTTCAAATCCGCACCCGATGTCACCATTGACGCTGCAGACACTACCAGCCACACATTCTTTGATCTCGAAACCGGATATGAATACGCATTTGCCGCCACCAGCCTGGATGGAAACGGCAATGAAAGCGATTTTTCCGAAACCATTTATTATAGCGTGGACCCCGAAGATTCCAACGAAACTGACAATGACGGTTCGGATTCGGAATCCGGAGATGATGGCAGCAGCGATGACAGCAGCTCGGATGCCGACTCCGGAGGCGACGGCGACAATACAGATGACCAAACCGACGGCACCGTATCCGAAGACACCCAGTCCGGGGATGTCACCCTTTCCTGGAGCCGGCCGGATGACGACCGGGTTGCCGGATACAACCTCTACTATGGAAAGTCCGGCACCGACTTCAAATCCACACCCGATGTCACCATTGACGCTGCAGACACTACCAGCCACACATTCTTTGATCTCGAAACCGGATATGAATACGCATTTGCCGCCACCAGCCTGGATGGAAACGGCAATGAAAGCGATTTTTCCGAAACCGTTTATCATACCGCAGGATCCACCGATGAAACCTCCGATAATACAGCGGACACAAGCGATGATTCCGGAGAGGACACCACAAATGAGCAGGAGACAGACAGCACCGATCCGGAATCGGACAGCGGTACTGACAGCTCTGATGATGAAAGCACAGATGAGCAGTACATCTCAGAAGATGTCTTTGAAGACTCCATAGAATTTGCAGAAATCGAGATCAATCATGAATGGCAATCCGTGATCTTTGAAAAAATCTTCTATGATCCGGTGATCGTGGCCAAGCCCATGAGCTTAAACGGAAGCGATCCCGGGGTGATCAGAATCAAAAATCTAAACTGGGAAGGTTTTGATATCCGGATTCAGGAATGGGAATACCTTGACGATTGGCATGTTAATGAAAACGCCAGCTACCTTGTCGTTGAGGCGGGCAGACATGAACTGCCAAACGGCATCCAGATGGAGGCGGCAACATTTGAAACCAACAGCACCCAAAACGTCAGTTTCAGCCGGCCGTTTAACCAAAAACCGGTTGTCATCTGCTCAGTAACGACTGAAAATGAAAGGACTGCGGTCACAGGCCGGATCCATAATATAACCAAAGACAGATTCGACTTTGACCTTCAGCAGCAGGAGGCCAATAAAGACGGCCATAACGCCCTGGAGACAATCTCATTTATCGCCTGGGAACCGTCCTCTGACACCATCGCCGGCATCAGTTATATCGTTGATACAACCTTTGACGAGGTCACCGATGAACTGCATGCCATCACATTTTATCCGTCATTTGAAACCAGCCCTGTGTTTGTGGCAGACATGCAGACCAAAGACGGCAGGGATACCGCCAACGTCAGATGGCAAAACAAAAACGCAGGCGGAGTAGAAGTGTTAATTGACGAGGAACAGTCCAAAGACAGTGAAGTGAAGCATATAACTGAAGCGGTGGGCTACATGAGCTTTAGTCTTTCCCCATAATAATGGACAAGGCCATGTGACCCTGGATATCAACTGCCGGGACACAAAAAACACCAAAGGGGCGGACACACAGTGTTCGCCCCTTTGGCTTTCAGCACCGCTTATCCGGTTTCTCCCCGGATCTTTTGGAGAAGCTCTCTGGCTTTTTCGCGTTCAGGGAATTGCTGCTCAGATGCCAGGCACTCTGAAAGCGCCTTTTCCGCAGCTTGTTTCTGCCCGTCTTTGTAGAGTGCAAGGGCCAGGTGATATCGCAGGATCGGAAGGTCAGGCCTTTTTTCAACTGCAGTGCTGAACTGGGTCAGGGCCAGTCCGTAAGACCCCCTCTTGTAATGCACCCACCCGAGTGTGTCTGCAATAAACGGATCATCCGGAAAGGCTTCCTTGGCACTCATGGCCAGGCGCATGGCCTCGCCCAGATCCGGCTCTGATTCGTTTGCCATAAGCCATGCCAGGTTGTTGGCTGCAGCGGCAAAATCCGGTTTTTCTTCAAGAGCATTTTTGTAAGCAGCCTTGGCGCCTTCAATATCGCCTGTCTGCTCCAGCAGGGTGCCCAGGGCCATATGGCCGGCAACAAAACCCGGATCTTTTTCAGTTGCCTCCCTGTAAGATTTTATGGCTTCATCGATCCGGCCGGTACGGGCCAGTATTTGCGCTGAGGCCGCGTAAATCCCCGGATTTTCAGGGTCCGCCTCCCTGGCCCGCTCCAGCAGTTCCAGTGCCCTGTCAGGAGCATTTTCAACCCTGTCGTAAAGCCGTGCCAGCAGCATGAGATTTTCCACGCTCTCCGGGGCAATCTCCACCTGCTTTTCAGCCCTGGAAACCGCAAGATCGGCCCTGCCCTGCCGGAGATAAATACCGGCAAGCATGCCCAGCGCCGGGTTAAATCCCGGCCGTACTGAAAGAAGTTTTTCCAGGGTTTCAATGGCCTGGTCCGCATTTTCCTGCGCCATATAAACATTTGCCAGATTATACAGGATCTCGGGGTTTTCAGGAATCTGCCGGTTGATTTCCTCAAAAAGGGCTGCGGCATTGTCGGTCTCGCCGGCGGCCAAAAAGGATTTGCCCAAAATAACAGCAGCGCGGATATTTCCGGGATCGAGCTTAAGCGCCCTGCCTGCATGCTCTTTTGCTTCTTCTTCGTCCCTTTTCATCAGCATGTGCTGAGCCATGAGCGCCCAGGCCTCTGAACGATTCGGGGATAACTTGAGCGCCTCTTCCGCGGAGCTGAACGAAAGCTTTGTATCCCCCAGATTCAGACGGGCCCTGGCCTTTACGTAATGGGCCATCCCCATTTTGGGGTAATCTTCGGTGAGGCGTTCGGCTATCCGGAGGGCATCCGGGTTTCTACCCTCCCGGATGAGAAGCCTGGCCTGGACCAGGCTGGCAAGAGGGTGGCCCTTATTGATCGAAAGCGCTTTGCCGGCCATTTCAGATGCCTGCTCCATTCTGCCCGTCTCATAGTAGAAGTCGGCCAGTTTTGCCATTGCATCGTCTGCCTGTTCTGATTTTTCAACCGCCTGGACATATGCCTTCTCTGCTTTTTCAAGCTCCCGGATACCGCGGTAGAAATTGCCCAGCAGGGTATGGACGTGCGGCGAATCAGGATTTTTTTCAACAGCCGCCAGAAAATTTTCCTCTGCCTTTTCCATTTCTCCCAGAGACAGGTAGAATTTTGCCAGTTCCAGGTAGGGTTCAGAACTGTCCGGATCCAATCCAGCCAGTTTTTTTATGGTTTCTTCAGCCTTGTCCTGCAGACCCCGGCTTCTGTAGAAAGATGCGAGCTCTGTCAGGGCAGTGATGTCAGGATCGAGTTCAACGGCTTTTTCCAGGGCCTGGCCGGCTTCTTCCATGCGCTCCTGCCGGCCCATTACCCTGGCTTTGATAATGTGATACCGGCTTTCTTCGGGTTTCTTTTCAAGCGCCTTTGCAATCAGGCTTTCGGCCGCATCAAGGTTGTTGTCCACAAGTTCGAGCTGGGCCATTAAGGCCAGAGCGCCGGGATGGTCTTTTTCGGTTTCAAGGACCTGTTTCACCGTTTGCCTGGCCTCGTCCGGATGCCGGGACATAAGATACATTTCCGCGGTTTTCATCAGGGCGTCCGTGTTTTCAGGATCCAGGCTTGCCGCCCTTTGCAGCTCCCGAAAAGCCCTTGCCGGCTGGCCTGTCTCCAAATACGCAAGCCCCAGCTGATAGCGGGCATCTGCAAACCTGGGATCAATTTTGACGGCATTGCGAAATTCGATTACGGCTGAATTGTAGTTTTCTTCCTCGGAATACTTCATGCCCTTATTATAATGTTCGATCTTTTTTCCCTCAGGAGAACTGCAGCCGGACACGATGATCACAATGAAAAGACACAATGTTGCAAAACAGGAGCTCTTTTGATAAAATTTCATAACAATGTCAGCCTTTGTTTACAGGGTTCAGTGCATGCAAGTTTTTAATTTACTTTAATGAAGGTTTTCTTTTATAATATATTCTGCAGAAATAATGCCAGGTTTCTTGATTTTCGTTTTCTTAAAATCAACCTTAATTCCATCCCCAGTCAGGAGCAAACAGAATCAAAAAGATTTTTTTGTTCCGGCATCGGCCCGGAGCGGTAATTGCATTGAGTGCATACAGCAGTTAAAGTTGGTCAAACGAATTTTCAATCTTTTCTACATCAGGGAAAGGGAGGATGGCCCATGGTTTTATCAGGACGCCTGAAAAGTATGATTTTTCTGTTTCTGGCGCTGTGCCTGATCAGCACCCCGCAGGCTGGAGCCCAACAAAACGCGGAGGCGGGGGCATCATCGGGGCAGTATATCATTGGCGCCGGAGATGTTCTCGACGTCATGGTGTACAGTGAATCGGAGCTTTCCAGGGGTGTATTTGTCAGAATCGACGGCAATATTTCCCTGCCCCTTGCAGGAGAGGTCGAGGCCGCGGGGGCAACGCCTGCAGAGCTTGCCGAAAGAATAACGGCAAAACTGGGGCGCTTTTTGGAAGATCCGGAAGTTACCGTGATTCTTGCAGAAAGCAGGAGCAAAGTCTACTACGTGCTCGGCCAGGTAGCCAGTCCCGGAGAGTATTCCATCACCCGTCCGGTCACGGTGATCCAGGCCATCGCCAGGGCCGGGGGTTTTGGCGAGTGGGCCAAAAAAGACCGGATCATGATTGTAAGCGGTCCGGGCGAAGAAGAGGAAAGCGTTTCTTATTTCAATTATGACAAGTTCTTAAAGGATGAGGCCGAAGGGCGGAATGCGGTTATCCAGCCCGGGGACACAATTGTAATCCCCTAAAACAAAAGGAAATAATTGAGATGATTTCCCTGGGAAAACAGGGCAGGACGCTGCCCCTGGTTTTTGTCTTTTTATTGCTGTACGCATCTGCAGCCCTTGCTGAAAGCACTCTTCGCGGCGGGATTTCCCTGGAGCACGGATATGATTCCAATATCAACCGGGAACCGGATAATGAGGTGGATGAATCAACCACCACTTTGTCCCCGAGCCTTGATTATACCCTGAAAAGCCGGCGCTCGAATTTTTCCCTCGGATATTCCCCAGGCTTTGTTTACAGCTATTTAACAGATGACGTGCGGACAGATCACTATGCTTCTGCGCGATATGATGTCCAGGCATCAAAGAGTTTGACACTGAACTTCAGTGACAATTTTGTCAGAACCCAGGATCCTTACGAAACAGACGAAACCACAGAGAGCGAGATTGAGATATCAGACCGGCGTGGGCGGCGGACCTACTGGAGCAACAGCTTTTCCGCAGCTGCTGCCTACACCTACGGCAGGGAAAGGGTGCTGAAAATCGGCTATCGCAACCGGGTGCTGGAAAACAGCGACGATCAGTATTCCGATTATGTCCGGCATTCTCCGTATGCCTCTGTTAACCACCGGATCAATCACCAGTGGGAGGCGGGACTCAATTACAACTTTTCCAGGGGCGATTTTGACGAGCCCGATGAATCCGCCCTGTCCGAAGACCTGACCACAAATTCCGGGGACTTTTATCTGTATTACAGGCTAACCCGGAAAACCCGGATTTTCGGTCATCTCGGGTATACGCACAGCGACTATGATGAAGAGCCCAATGACTACGAGGTCTATACCGCTTCGATGGGCATAGACACCCAGTATTCCCCCAGCCTCAACCTGAGTGTGAATGCCGGGGCGTCCAGGGTGGAGCGGGAGTTTTTTTCAGATGAAGATGCGCTGTATCTCAGGGGGGAAATGGAAAAAAGCTGGCGGAGAACCTCCTGGTATTTCAGCGCCGAAAGCGGGCTGGATGCCAGGGAGTACACAGGAGTCGACAATCTGGGCCTTTCCCGCTACTGGACCGCAGCCACCGGTATGGACCGGACCCTGCTCCGGGACCTTACGATCAACGTTGATATCCGCTACCGGGATGACACATACCTGGAGCGCGAGCCAAGCGCAGATGAGCAAAGATTTGTGGCTTCAGCCGGCCTGTCATGGGCATTTTCCCGCTGGTACAGGCTCTACGGGAAATATAGCTTTGTTGATAACAATTCGGATATTGAAAGAGACAATTATGTGGACCACCGCGGCAGCATCGGAATTTCCGCGGAAAAGGATTTATTCCGGTGGCAGTAAGTTGAATCAAAACACCATCGATTTTCAAAACAGGAACATTTTCTAAATGGAAAAAGAACAGCCCCAGCAGGAAATTTTCAAGAGATACCTCAACCTGATCTTCAGCCGCCACAAGTTTATTTCCGCCTGCGTTCTGCTGGCGGTCTCCGCGGGACTGTTTTATTATATCTCCCAGCCGGAAATTTACCAATCCAGAGCCTCTATCATGTACCAGCAGCAGCGGATCAACGTATCCAGGTCTATGGGAGACGATAAAAGACAATTCGATGAGATGGTAAAGACCATAAGCCAGCAGGTGTTGAGCCGAAACAGCCTGGAAAAAATCATCAAAGAAAATGACCTGTATTCGGGGATGCGGCAGGAAGTTCCCATTGAAGACGTGATTGAGCAAATGCGGGAAAAAGACATTGTCGTAAGGCTGGAAAAAGACAGGGGCAGTGTTTTTACCGTTTCTTTCAAGGGGCCTGACCCCCGCAGGGTGGTGCGGGTTACCAATTCGCTGGCGGCCCGGTTTATAGAAGAAAACCTGCAGTTAAGGGAGGAAAGAGCCAGTGAAACCGCCAGCTATATCCAGGATGAGCTGGAGATGGCCAAGGAGAAGTTAAACAGGCAGGAAGCCCAGATGCGGGATTATAAACAGAAACATTACAACGAGATGCCCGAGCAGCGCAGCGCCAACATGAGCCGTTTAAACGCGCTGCAGGAGCAGTACCAGGCGGTTCAGGGCAATATTAATGAACTGGAAAATACCCGATTTCTGGTGGCCGAGCAGCTTGATCTCCGCCGGAAAATCCAGAAAAAATCCGGCAACTCCGGAGATTTTGAAGCCGAAGGCGCCGGGGAGGAACAAAACAGCCTTGCCGCAGCGCGAAACAGGCTTCAGCAGCTTTTGACCCGCTACAAAGACGACCACCCTGCGGTAAAGCGTCTGAAAAAGCGGATAGAACAGCTTGAATCAGAACAGGGGGAAATGGCTGCAGGCGGCCAGGATCAAGAGGCCGGCTCCGGTATTCCGGACAGCAGGGCCGGACAGCTTGCCGCTCAGTTAAAAAAAATCGATGCCAGCCTGAAGGACAAGCGCAGGGAAGCCGAAGAGATCAGGAAGAAAATTGCGAAATACGAGCAATGGATCGAGGCGGCCCCGAAAAGGGAAGCCGAATGGTCGGCCCTGACCCGGGATTATGGCAAGTTAAAGGAATATCATGACAAGCTTCTTGCCCAGAGCCTTTCTGCAGACGCCTCCCAGAGCCTGGAGGCACGTCAGAAGGGAAGCCAGTTTAAAATCGTGGATTCGGCCTATACGCCCAGAACCCCCATGAAGGGGACTTTTTCAAAAATCCTGCTGGTCTGCCTTGCCATGGGGCTTGCTGCAGGCGCAGGATTGGTTCTGGGAGTAGATCTCATGGACACCTCCTTTAAAAGGGCAAATGAAATCGAGGCAGAATTGGGTGTGCCGGTGGTATGTGCCCTTCCCCTGATTGTCACAAGAAAGGAACAAAAGCGCAACAGGATCAAAAACGCTGCATGGTATTTTGGACTGGCAGCCTGGCTTGTCGCCCTTTCTGCAGCAGCGCTGTATTTCTGGCTGCAGGGAGATATCATTATATAAATCCCAATACCGAAATCCGAAACAGTAAGAGCATTTACATGAACAATCAGCATCAGGACAAATAACATGGGAAAATTTTCAAAAGCGCTGGAAAAATCCGCTGATCAGCCAGGCCCCAAAATGAGCCGCATCACTTCCGGGCCTGAGCCGGGGCAGCCGGCAGAAGAAAATACATCCGGGCGGGAGCAGACATCGCCGGCCCCGGAACCGGCCGCGGATTTTGTCAGGGAGCGCTGGGACAGGCGGCTGCAGCTTTCCGCAGACCCGAAATCGGAATATTTTGAAAGTTTCCGGCGTCTCAGGTCATCGATCGTGTATCCCGCATCCGGCAGCCCCCCCAAAACGCTTTTGGTGACAAGCACGGTTCCCCACGAGGGAAAGGGTTTTGTCTGCGCAAACCTGGGCGTGGCCCTGGCCCGGGGAATGGAACATCACGCCATGATGGTGGACTGCGATTTCAGGAACCCCACCCTGGCAGGGCTCTTCGGGCTTTCAAACGAAACCGGCCTTGCAGACCATCTCCGGGAACAGGCGGATCTTTCCCTGCTTATCAGAAAAACCGGACAGCCCAAGCTTTCCCTGCTGGCCAGCGGCCAGCCCCCGAAAAATCCCGCGGAAATGCTCTCATCCACCCGGATGGCAGCACTCATAGACGAGATGGCAGAGCGCTACCCGGACCGCATTGTCCTGTTTGACAGCCCGCCTGATGTGATCGCATCGGAAACAAGTGTGCTGGCAAAGCGCATTGACGGTGTAATTCTGGTGGTCCGCTACGGGGCTTCAAAAAAAGAGGACATAAAAAAATTCGTGGAAGCCCTTGGCAGGGAAAAGATCTACGGCGTCGTGTTTAACGCCTTTCCGGAAAACACCATGGAAGACTTCCTCGACCGGAGGATGGGACACGGATACGGCTATCACAGGTACTCGTACAAGGGTTATTAGGTTAACAACAAAAACGCTGATATCCCTAAATGGCGAAAATGGCAAGAACTTATGGAACTATAAAAAGGATGTTTTCCTTATTTCTAGTTTCCAGTATATAGTTTCCAGTATATAGCTATGCCCTACATTCTTCAAAAATATTATCCCTGGCGCAATATTTTGTTTGTTTTAAGCGAGGGAGCGCTTATTTTTCTAATCATAAACGCAGTCTTTCTGTCCTGGGCCGGTGCGGCCGAGTACCGGGAATTTATCGGGGTGTATGTTTTCCGGGCGCTTGTGGTCACCTTTGTGTTCCAGCTCTGTTTTTATTTCTTTGACCTTTATGACCACACGATTATCCCCAGGTTCCCGGACCATATGCTCAAGGTGCTCCAAACCTTCGGACTCGGATGCATCGTGCTGGCGTTTATTTATTACCTGTTCCCGGCGCTTATTATTTCCACCCGGGTCTTCTGGACCGGGCTGTTTGCAGTGGGCCTGGTGATTCTGATCTGGCGGTTTACTTATTTCAGGCTGCTGGAGCACAGGATATTCGATCAGCCGGTGGCCCTGGTGGGAACCGGCCGGTTTGCCAGCCAGGTGGCTTCGGCCATAGAGGGAAAAAAGGACTCGGGTCACAGGATCGTGGCTTTCGTGGGAAACCCGCAATCCCCGGTCGCCAGCGGGGGTCAGCCGGTTTACCAGGAGGTCAAAGAACTTTATCCGCTTTGCGCAAACAGGGATGTTGAAAAAATCGTGCTGGCCCTGGATGAAAGGCGTGGCACCATGCCCATGGGCGATCTGATTCAGTATAAATTCATGGGCATTGAGATCCTTGATGCAATGGGGTTTTACGAAAAACTCACCGGAAAAATCATGGTTGAAAGAGTCAATCCATCCTGGCTGCTGTTTTCAGAAGGCTTTTATGTAGGCCGCCTGACGCGGACACTAAAGCGGTTAATGGATATCTTTGCAGCAGCCGGTCTGCTGGTTGTATCTTCCCCGGTTTTTCTTTTGACAGCACTTGCTGTAAAATTTGAATCGCCCGGAGGCGCTTTTTACCGACAGGAAAGGGTGGGGCAAAACGGCCGGGTGTTTAACATTGTCAAGTTCCGGTCCATGTACAATGATGCGGAAAAAGACGGGCCGGTCTGGGCTTCTGCCGGCGACAGCAGGGTCACCCGGGTGGGCGGGTTTATCCGCAAAACCCGGATAGATGAGCTTCCCCAGCTGATAAACGTCATCCGCGGGGACATGAGCTTTGTGGGACCGCGCCCTGAGCGGCCGGTTTTTGTCTCTGAGCTTGCCGAAAAGATACCGTTTTATACCATCCGGCAGGTGGTAAAGCCCGGAATCACCGGCTGGGCCCAGATTTGTTATCCCTACGGCGCATCCGCAGAGGATGCGCTTCGCAAGCTCGAATATGACCTTTATTACATAAAGAATCTTTCCATCGGTATGGACCTGGCCACCATTTTTCAGACCGTTAAAGTGGTGCTTTTCCAAAAAGGGGCCAGGTAGCCGCGGATGGTCCATCATTTTTGAAATAACGGAGTGTTATCATGCAGAAGGCCCTTTCAGATCCGCAAAAGGAAGTATTGCGGCTGGCGCATAACAACCGGGCCTTATTTGACCTGTTGCCGGATATGCTTTTTATTATAAAGGATGATTTTATAATAGAGCATATGAATCATGCTGCGATTAAAAGGTTTGGCAAAAAAGACGGCAGCAGCTGCCATCAGGTGATAAGCGGTTCTGGCACCCCCTGCGATCTGGATTTATGCCCGCTTGGCTGCAGGGACACTGAAAAAAATCACGGTCAGGTCTCTGAAAGAAAGCTAAATGATGATTTTTACGTGGAATATGTCCATATCCCGTTTCAAGGCTACCGCCAGGACCGGCTCTTTCTGCTCATCCTGCGCGATATCACCCAGAAGAAAAAGCAAAAGCTGGAACTGGAAAAATACAGCAAAAATATCGAGCAGGTCCTGAAAGAAAAAATCGCCATCCTGCGTGAAAGTGAAAAAGAACGCGAGCAACTGTCCCACGAACTCAATCACCTGAAAAAAGAAACCGAAAGACTCACCTCCTCTGACAGTCAAATGCTTGGGGACAGCAAGCCCATACGCGAGCTAAGGGAGATGATCTACCAGGTGGCGGCATCCAGTGCCACGATTCTGATAACAGGCGAGTCCGGAACCGGCAAGGAACTGGTGGCCGACCTGCTGTACAAGCACTCTGACAGGGCTGATAAGCCCTATCTGAAGTTTAATTGCGCCGCTGTCACAGAGACCCTTCTGGAAAGCGACCTTTTCGGTTATGAAAAGGGCGCGTTTACCGGGGCGAATGCCGCCCGCAAGGGCAAGTTCGAGGAGGCAGACGGCGGCACGATATTTCTGGATGAAATCGGCGCCATCAGCCCCAGGATGCAGACGGCCCTTTTGCGGGTGCTTCAGGACGGCGAAGTAATCCGCGTGGGATCAAACCACAGCATTTCCGTGGAGGTCCGGGTGATTGCCGCCACCAACTCCGATCTTGCAGCAGAGGTTAAAGCCGGCCGATTCAGGGAAGATCTCTATTACCGTTTAAACGTGATCAACCTCCGCCAGGTCCCTTTGCGGGAGCGCAAGGAGGATATCGTACTGCTGGCCACCAACTTTTTGGTAAAATACCGGGAACGCTTTAAAAAGGAGGTCACCTACCTGCCAAACAGTGTGGTTGAGACGCTTCTTGCCTATGACTGGCCCGGCAACGTGCGCGAACTGGAAAACGTCATCCAGCGCGCCGTGCTCATGTCCAAAAACGGCATGATCACCCCCGGGCACCTGGGCATCGGTTTAAACGGCAGCCCGGGCAAGGCGGGCGGCAGCAGCAGTACTCCGGAGTCAACCCCTTTCACCAGCAGATCGCTAAAGGAAAGCGTCAGGCTCTTTGAGGCTGAAGTCATTGCAGGCGCTGTTAAGGAGCACGACGGGAAAATGGACGAAGTGGCCCGGCAGCTCGGTGTTTCCAAAACCACGCTATACGATAAATTAAAGCTCTACAACCTGACACCCAAACAGCTTCTAAAGGATTAATGGCCTGTTATTTGCAGGAAACAATATTAAAATTTTGCTCCTGCTTATCTGAGCCTTTATGAGATTGGAAAATATAATGGATGACACATCCGAAAACGGTCCGCACGCAGGCTGTCCTCATTTCCTGCACAATATGCAGGCCTGCGGGCTGCATACGGATGGGATCTACCTGCCGCCCAGGGCTCACGTGCTGACTTTCTGCCTGACCCCGCACTACAAAAAATGCACCACATATGAAAACTATTGCTTTTTCCAGGAAAACGAATCAGACCCATCCTCTGGCGATGGTGCCGGCCGGCGCCGCTTTGCCCGCATTGCCGGCCGCCGGCAAGTTCGGCTTCGAAGCTGCGATGATCTTGGCATTGTTACAGGAGCGTTTGAGGAAAAAGCCACCACCGTGGATTACAGCCGGGGCGGCATGCGCATTATTACCGAAAAAGCAATCCCCCGGGACAGCTTTGTTCTTTTCGATTTTGGCGAGGATTTTCTCATTCCCGGCCTGCAGGGCGTGGCCGAGCTGAGCTGGCACAGGCCCTACCCGAACAACTCCCGCCGATTTGAGGCCGGACTGACCTTTAAGGACCATTTCAGCGGGGCAGCCCTTGCCCTGGAGCTGGAAAAGTAATCCCTCCCTTCTGTTTTTTTCTGCAAATTCTTCCGGAATTCCGGATAATTCATTCCGGATTTCCGGAATTGTTTTTTTCTGCCCTTTCTGTGCATCTGCGGGTCTTCCGGGCCACTTTGTTGTTCCGGGTTCCCGGAACAATCCCTGAAAATTCCGGTTAGCGACTTCTGCTGCACCCGGGAAGCGGCTCTTAAAAGCCGTATTTGTGAGGGATGAACAAATTCCGTCTATATGGCACAAGCCTTGCAATATCTGTATCCAAAAAAGTCAGGAGAAGCTGGCTGCTTCAAAGGTATAAAACTGATACTTGTGCTTGCCTGACATTAAACGACAAATAAAGGAGAAGAATTATGAAACAGATCAAAGTCAGTAAAATTATTTTATCTTTCTCGTTGCTGCTCTTCTTAGCTCTGCCGCAAAGTGCGCTGGCATTGAGTATTGACGCCTATCAGGTGGGTGTTGATGACACTGCTATCACTGATTGGTTAAGCAATTATGGCAGCTCCAAAGTCGTAGAAGACTTTGAGGGTGCAACCCCTGGCTGGTACCAAAGCCTTGGTACCAATATCGGTACTTTTAGCATCACGGAAAACACCCTGCCCGGAACCGGAAACACATCATACAATGTGAAAGTGGAAAATTCTAACGAGCCGTTTTTCGAAATCCGTAATTATGACGCAGACGGCCGTTTCAACACCACACCCGAATCGGGTGGTGAAGGGTATCTTGATTCAGCAGATATCACAGAAATCAAGCTCGCCTTGGATAGTGGTTATAGGGCCCTGTATTTCTACATGACTGATCCTGGCGATGTCGGGGCATTTACCTCCACATCTGCTGATGGTGTTACTAAAACCATTGGTCCGGGCCAGGATAATGCATCTCTGTGGTTTGTTGGGATTGACGCCGGGCTTGACAACATTTCAACCATAACATGGTCAACCAATGACCATACCAATGACGGTTTTGGGCTTGATGGGTTTACCCGGGTGCCCGAACCCGCTACCCTGCTTCTTTTTGGTGCCGGCCTTGCAGGCCTTGCCGGTTTTGCCAGGCGCAGGAAATTCAACAAAAGCTAATATACAAGTTATCAAGTTATATTGTAATTCAAAAAAATCGTTCTGCAGGAAGCTGCAGAACGATTTTTTTTCCATAAAACCGAGTGCATAAATCCCATAAACATGTTATATGTCACCTGTCCGGGTCAATCTATACCTTATGTAGGCCTGCGGAAGTCTTCATTAACGGCACGACTGTTGCTTTAACCTGAAACGGTCATATGAAAAATTTCCTTACCATAGATGTTGAAGACTATTTCCAGGTGGCGGCCTTTGCAGACATTGTTTCCCCGGATAACTGGGACTCCATGGAGCAGCGCGTATCCGCTCCGGTGGAAAGGCTTCTGCAGACCCTGGACAAACACGGCGTTAAGGCCACCTTCTTTATCGTGGGTTGGACCGCGGAAAAGCACCCCGGCATTGTCCGGGCCATTGCCGCACACGGCCATGAAATAGGGTGCCACAGCTACTGGCACCGCAAAGTATACGAGATGGCCCCGGAAGCTTTCAGGGCGGATACCCGCAGGGCCAGGCAGGTGCTGGAAAATCTTTCCGGCAGAAACATCACGGCCTACAGGGCCCCCAGTTATTCCATTACCGCCAAATCCATGTGGGCCATAGACATTTTGAAAGAAGAAGGCTTTACAGCGGATTCAAGCATTTTCCCTATCGTCCACGACATGTACGGAATCCCGGATGCCCCACGCTTCAGATACGAACTGCCCCAAAAGGGCATAGAGGAATTCCCCCTTTCCACTGCGGTGATTTTCGGCCGCCGGATTCCGGTTTCAGGGGGCGGATATTTCCGGCTGTTTCCCTACTGGTTTACAAAAACCGCGCTTAAAAGAATCAACCGGCAGGAAAACCAGCCGTTTGTTTTCTATATTCATCCGTGGGAGCTTGACCCGGGCCAACCCAGGTTTAAAAACGCCCGGCTGCTGTCCCGTTTCCGGCATTACAACAACCTGGGCAAAACCAGGGAGCGCTTTGAGCGCCTGCTTTCTGATTTTGATTTCATTCCCCTGCCTTCCAAAAACAGCAGGGGAAATCCATAAACGACTTTGCCGCAAGCGGCATTTTCGGCCTGATCTGAATAGTTAGTGCCCGAACGAAAACCAGGATTTTTCGTCAAGGTCAAGGACGGTGAAAATTTTAACCGCAGGAATACTCGACGTATTTTGAGGATTAAAATTTGAGCCGGACGCAGAGATTGGCGCAAAAGACGGTTTTCGTTCAGGCACTAGTTAAAACCCTGTAGGGACCGGCGGCAAAAAGCTGCGCTGCCCCCGAAAGGGACGGAGTGCGCCCAGCCTTGTTTTAAAGAATCGGAGATCATGACGGCCAGTCGAATTTCCCTATACTTTCCCGTATATTTGCGGCATGCTGTTTTTTTCGCTGCATTTGCGGCCGCATTTGCGCTTTTGTACCATTCGGCCATTGCGCACATGGTAAAAGACTGGAGCACGCCTGACGGCTCGCACGGGCCGCTTATCCTCGGGGTGAGCCTTTACCTGGTCTGGCTTAAAAGACACGAGCTCCGCCAGATTCGACCCGAACCCGCCCTGCTTCACGGAGGCCTGCTTCTGGCAGCCGGCTGCTTTATGCATTTTGCGGGCGTCATCAGCAGCACCATCCTTGTCCAGATGATTTCAATGGTGCCCGCCCTTCTGGGCGCAGTGCTGCTTTTCGGGGGCTTTTCCTTTTTCAGGATTTTATTTCTGCCCGTGGGCTACCTGGTTTTTCTGACAGGGCTTGTGGAGCAGGTCCTGGGCGGTTTTGCGATCTATTTCCAGAATTTTGCGGCATGGTTTGCCGCCCTGTTTTTCCGCCTCATCGGCATGCCGGTTTTTCATGACTACACGATCATCGAACTGCCCCATATCACCCTGGAAGTGGTGCGCGCATGCGCGGGCATCGGCCATCTCGTGGCCCTGTTTGCACTGGCTGTGCCGCTTGCCCACCTGGCCCAAAAGACCTGGCCCAGGAAAATCATACTGGTGTTTTCTGCCTTTTTCATCGGCCTGGCAGCCAACGGCTTTCGTATCGTTTTGATAGGCCTGTATACCCGATTTTTTCCGGGACAGGGCGTTCACGGGCCTTATGAGAGTTTCCAGGTGGCGATAATTTTCCTTCTGGGGCTTTTGCTGCTCCTTGTGCTAAGCAGTCTTCTGGATAAAAAACCCGGCGGAAACAACCCCGGGAAAACAGGTAATGACGGGCATGACAATCCCGGAGACCCGCCGGCAGACCTGAATCCCAGCGAAAACCGCCCCGCACGCCCCAGGCTGTATTCTTCCTACGTCATCGGCGCGATAATTTTGGCGGTGACGCTCGGGTTTGTGCATTTCTACACCCCCAAGGCGGTTGCCCTGCAGCGGCCGCTTGACCAGTTTCCGAAACAGATTGCAGGCTTTGTTGGAAAAGACATCAAAAGCATTCATCAGCAGCTAAGACCCTTCCCGGCAGACGCCGAGCTTCTGAGGCGATACGAAAACAATGAAAACCATGAAGCCGAGGTTTACATCGGCTATTTCAGGCTCCAGACCCGAAAGAGAAAAGTTATTGATTGGCGCCGCGACTGGATGCACGCGGAAGCCACAAAAGTACAAGTTTCATCCGGCGACAACGAGTTTGTCATAAACCACACCCGCCTCAAAGACAAAGACGCCGCTTCGGACGTATATTTCTGGTATTTGATGAACGGCCGCATTGTAACAAACCAGTATGCCGGAAAGCTGATCACATTTCTGAGCAGTTTTTTTACAAGAAGCAACAACGCCGCCGTAATCGTTGTTGCCACCACCAGCACGGAAAAAGAAATCCTGCCGCTGCTCTCGGGCCTGGCAGAATCAGCCCGAAACCATCTTGACCCCGACGTTAATGACTGAAATCCGGCTAATAGACTCATCTGAGGACAACACCTGGGATCAGCATGTGCTGTCACATGACTTTTCCGGCCCGTATCTTTTAACCGCCTGGAAAAATGCAGTTGAAAGCGCCTACGGACATGATACTTTTTACCTGGCCGCCTGCAGCGGAAATGAAATAACCGGAGTGCTGCCGCTTGTTAAAGTCAAACCTCCCCTTACAAACGGCGTGCTGGTCTCCCTGCCGTTTTGCGACTACGGCGGAATACTGGCGGACGGCCGCGATACAGAGAAAGCCCTTCTGCAAAGGGCCGTGGAACTGGCAGACAAACTCAAAACAGCCCTTGAAATCCGGACCCCGGCCAGGTGTCCCGCAATCGAGGAAAACAAAAAGTTCATCCAGGTAACGGATAAATGCCGGATGCTCCTGGAGCTTCCCGGAAATTCGACGGTTTTATGGAGCGGTTTGAAGTCAAAGCTGCGCAGTCAGATAAAAAAGCCCTTAAAAGAAGGGCTCACCGCCAGACTGGGCAGCCGGGAAATGACCGGGGATTTTTACAGGGTTTTTTCCCGCAACATGCGGGATCTGGGCTCGCCTGTTCATTCCCGCAGATGGATTGAAACCGTCGTAGATACTTTCGGCGAAAACGCCTGCATCGGCGTGGTATACAGGGACAGTCAGCCGGTGGGCGCGGGCATCATCCTCTTGCATGAAAAAAACATAACAATTCCGTGGGCCTCAACCCTTAAGGAGTTCAACCGGTTTAGCCCCAACATGCTTTTATACTGGACGTTTCTGGAATTTGCCGCGGACAATGGCGGCCGGTTGTTCGACTTCGGCCGCTCCACGCCCGGCGAGGGCACATATGCGTTTAAAAAGCAATGGGGCGCCCTGCCCGCCCCGCTGTTCTGGTACCGGTATAACAGCCGCGGTCTGCCTTTAAAAAATCATTCTTCTGAAAACGGCCGGCTGCGAAGCGCCCTTGAAGGCGCCTGGCAGCGGCTTCCGCTCCAGGCGGCAAACGCCCTGGGGCCGCGCGTAAGAAAATATATCGACAAATGATGCCCTATGCCCTCCCGCCTGCTGAAACAAGGCTGTCCGCACACGCCCTTGCCGGCGGGTACCTGGAAAGTTCCTCGGATTTTGCCGAAACCCTGAACCGGCTTCTTGGCGTGAACAACTGCGTGCTGGCAAACAGTGCCAGGACCCTGCTCTATCTGCTGTTTTGTTTTCTGAAAAGCCGCGCCGGCACGGAAAAAACAGAGGTGCTGATCCCCGGCTACACCTGTTACACGGTACCTGCTGCTGCTGTAAAGGCGGGCTTAAAGGTTTGCCTGTATGACATGGACCCGTATACCTTCCAGCCGGACGCAGATGATGCGGCAAAAAAAATGGGCCCTGCCACCCTGGCCGTGGTCGGCCAGCACCTGCTCGGGATCCGTTCGGATATGGCAGGGCTTGCAAAAGCAGCCCGCCAAAACAATATATACTGTATTGAAGATTCTGCCCAGCTTCTCAAAGCCCAGGGCCCGGAAACGCAGCCCCAACCCGGCCCGGATTTTACGCTGTACAGCTTCGGCCGGGGCAAGCCCCTGCCCCTGGGCGCTGGCGGTGCGCTGACTTCCGCAAGATCCAAAGACTTAACAAAATTTACCGGCAGCCTGAAAGCCGACTCCCGGACAATGCGGGACGGCTTTCTGCCCTTTGCTGTTCGGTTTTTTTCCCATCCGCGCTTATACTGGCTGCTGGAAAAACTGCCCCTTGGCCTGGGCAGCACAATATACGACCCGGATTTTGCCGTGGGGCCCATGCCCCGGCTGTACCGACGCATGGGCGTAAGGGCTGTAAAAGAGCTGGAAAATCTGAACAACCACCGGCAGGCCATCAGCCGGATCTACCGGGATTTTTTTGCAGGTAAAACCAGCTCCGGGCCGGCTGAGCCTGTTTCAACATGCCTTAGGTACCCGTTTTTTGTGCGCAATCAAAAAGCCGCACCCCGGCTTTTTAATCTGGGTGTAAGACAACTCTATCCCCTTGCCCTGTGCGATCTGCCCGAACTGCAGAAAAATACAGCGCCGCACAGGGCAGACACGCCCGGCGCCCGCAAAATCGCCGAAAAACTCGTCACCCTCCCGACACACCTGGCGGTAAGCAGAAACCAGGCGCTTGAAATCGCTGACAGGGCCGGGAAAACCTTTACCCTAAACTGAGCGATTTTCAAGTTTTAAAGCTGAAATTGATTGAAAATCTCTAAAGTAATAAAAAAACAAAATCTTTAAAAATTTGAAACGCTCAGTTTAGGTTTGCAATAGAGTCGATATGAAATTTCTTTTCTGGTTGTCATTATTTGCGATTTTTTATGCGTACTTCGGCTATGCCCTTGTCCTGCTGGCAATGGATTCAGGCCGCAGGCTGCTTAAAACCCGGCAACGCAAAACGTCTCAGCCGGCCCAAGAAGGGAACTTACCAGACCATTTATTGCCGCAGGTCTCATTCATAATCACCGCCTATAATGAAGAGCAGCGCATGGCCGGGAAAATCGAAAACGCCCTTGAGCAGATATATCCCAAAGAAAAACTGGAAATCATCGTGGCCTCTGACGCCTCCACAGACCAGACCGACGACATCGTGCGGCAGTATTCAAACCAGGGGCTCAGGCTGGTCAGGGCCCCTGAAAGAAAGGGCAAGGAACATGCGCAGATGCATGCGGTCCGCGCCGCTGCAGGCGATATCCTGGTTTTTTCTGACGCAGCCACGATTCTGAAGCCGGACGCGCTTCGACGGATCGCTGTCAATTTCCACGACCCGGATATCGGGTGTGTGTCAAGCGAGGACCGCTTTATCGACCGGGACGGAAACGTAAGCGGCGAAGGGCTTTATGTCAGATACGAGATGTTTATCCGCGCGCTTGAATCCCGCGTCAACACGCTCGTGGGGCTCAGCGGATCCTTTTTTGCCGCCCGCAAATCCGTATGCCGCAACTGGGCCCCGGATCTGCAGAGCGATTTCAACACGGTTTTAAATGCTGTCCGGATGGGCTTAAAAGGCGTTTCAGACCCGCAGACCAGGGGCTATTATGAAAACATTGCAGATGAGCGCAAGGAGTTCCAGCGAAAGGTCAGAACAGTGCTGCGCGGCATAACCGTGCTCATGCGAAACCGGGAGTTTCTAAATCCACGGAAGCACGGCCTGTTTGCCTGGCAGCTCATAAGCCACAAGCTTTTTCGCTGGCTGGTGCCGTTCTTTCTCATCATTGCCTTTGCGGCAAACATTGCCCTGTTATCCGCCGGGCCCTTGTATATCGTTTTCTTTGCAGGCCAGCTCGTCTTTTACGCATCAGCACTTGTTTATAGCCTTCAGGCAGTACCGGCCCAAGGCAAAAAAAGAGCAAATTTGCAAGCCTCCCAAAGCCAGGCAAAAGAAAAGTTTCCTGCCCTGGAAACTTTAAAAAAAATATTTCTCCGGCTCTCGGGCATCGCATATTATTTTACCTCGGTGAACGCCTCCATTTTAATAGCCTGGTTTAAATTTGCCGCCGGCAAAAGGGCAACCACCTGGGAGCCGTCCAAAAGATGACCCCCAAACCGCTGCATAAAACCATATGAAGCTTGTCGTCACAATCGATACAGAAGAGGACAACCAGGGGCGCTACAGCGCCGTGGACAATCCTGTTAAAAATATTGAGCGCCTCCCTGCTTTGCAGAAGCTCTTTGACAAGTACGGCATAAGGCCAACTTACCTGATATCCTACCCGGTTGCTTCCAGTTCAAAGTCAGTGGCGGCCCTAAACGAAATCCTGGCCGGCGGCAGTTGCGAAATCGGCATGCACTGCCATCCCTGGAACACACCGCCTTTTCATCCAAATGAGCCCGTGGCAAAGCGCGACACCATGCTTTGCAACCTGGACGAGAACCTGGTGCACGCAAAGCTGGGCTTTCATCACGAGACCATACAAAAGAATTTCGGGATAACCCCGGTTTCGTTCAGGGCCGGGCGGTTCGGCTTCGGCCCGGCGGTTGCCAAATCACTGCTTCATCTCAACTATCGGGTAGACAGCTCTGTAACCCCTTTCGTGAGCTGGGAAAAACATTATGGTCCGGATTTTACAAATTTTTTTCCGGATATCTTCAGGTTTTCCGCCCACGGCCTGGCATATAAGGAAGAAAAAGGCCCCTTGCTGGAGGTCCCTGTAACCATAGGTTTTCTGCAGAACGATTTTGCAGCCGCCAACCAAAGGCATAAGGCCCTGGAAAAGCCGTTTGCCGGTAGGCTCCATATACTTGGCATCCTTGGAAGTCTGGGTTTGTTAAACAAACTGTGGCTGTCGCCGGAAGTGGCAAGCGCAAAAGAGATGATCCGGCTTGCCCGAAAAATGGAGGAAAAGCAATACCCCTTAATAAATCTAACGTTTCATTCAACCAGCCTGAGGCCCGGTTCAGGGCAATTTGTAAAAAACAGCCATGATGAATTTTTGTTTTTTGAAAAACTCAGCACATTTCTGAACCATGTATATGATGCCGGGTGGGACAGCCTGACGTTGGCAGAATTAGACGGAAACATGGATTTATATACAGAAAAACCAGAATCTCTCCAAAACCTTTCCAATTATTCCCGACCAGCCGCCATACATGCCCGAACCGAATATGCCGCACCAGGGTCTGAAGGCTGCGGTTTCGATGGAGGACTGCACCAGCAAATTAAAAGCCTGTTTCCCCGGTCGCTTAAGCGGAAATCGAAAACTGGTTTTCAAAATGTTCTCCAATCAGCAGGTTACCGATGGTCCCGGAAGCGAAATGCAATGAAAAAGGCGGATCATATTGTTTTTGTCTGCAAGGGAAACATCTGCAGAAGCGTTTTTGCCGAGCACGCCCTGAAAAACATGCTCCCCCGGACCGGGATAAAAGTAGAATCCTGTGGCCTCGATGTTGACCGGCAGACACCTTCCCCCCAGGAGGCTGTAGAAGCCGCAGGGAAATTCGGGGTTGATTTAAGGGGCCAGCTTTCAAAAAGACTTGAAAACTGCAATTTGCAAAATGCCGACCTGATCGTGGCCATGGAGTATGACCAAATTGGGCGCCTAACCGGCTTGTACCCGGAATATAGAAACAAAACCGTCCTTTTGCGCGAATTCGCCCCTTTTCCTGTGAATGTGGTATGCAACATTAATGATCCCTATGGACTGGAGCCCAAAGAGTTTGCACGCTGTTTTGGCCTTATAAACAAATCCCTCCGGGGATTGATTTCCCGCACAAAGCTTAAACAATGACCGTCTCAACAATCGATCTTTATAAGCTCAGGCCCGGGAAAATCTGGCGGGCTTTTGCAACAGAAGGCTTTGCCTTCTGGATGTCCTGTCTGTATCTTTTTTTCGAGTATGTGCGGCCCCAGGCGATATGGGAGGGTTTGGACGCCTATCCCTACTGGGCGCGCACTTTTGTAATACTCGCATTTATCGGATGGCTGTTTGACACCAAAAGGCAGTTTGTCTGGACCAAAATCACCACGGGCGTATGCGCCTTTATGTTCCTGATCGCCATGTCCTCGTTTACCGCCTATTGGCCGGCGACTTCCTGGGAAAATTTCATGAAATCATTTAACTGGGTGGTGATTTTCTTTGTCCTGACCCAGACCGTCACCACGCGGCAGCGCTTTTATATTATGCTTCTGATTTTTTTTCTGGCAAGTTTCAAGCTTTCCCAGCACGGTGCAATCGTTTTTGCCAAAAGAGGATTTTCGTTTGCAAGCTGGGGAATTCGGGGGCCTCAGGGTTTTTTCGAAAATCCCGGCGAACTTGCTATTCAAATGGTTGTTTTTGCACCGATTGCGCTGTTTTTTATCCAGGGGATCAGGGAGCACTTAAAGCGCTGGCAGGTATATGCCCTTTATCTGATGCCTGTAACCGCTGCTCTTACCACCCTTGGCACCAATACCCGGGGCGGCCAGCTCGCCCTGGCCGCCCAGGTGCTGGCCCTGATTTCGGTGACAAAGCACCGGTTCAAAATGCTGCTTGCAGTCGCCCTGATTGCCATTATCGGGTTCCAGCTGCTCCCGCCTGAGCAAAAAGAACGTTTCGAAAATATCGGCAAGGACAGCACCTCAATCCAGAGGCTTCTATACTGGGAAAACGGCTGGCAGATGATGAAGGATCACCCTTTGCTGGGGGTGGGGTATTTCAATTTTATACCGTATTATAACCGCTATTATCCAGAAGATCTTGTATTATCTTACAGAAGGGGAAAAGGGGCGGAACTGCCCCACAACATTATAATCCAGGTCGGCACGGATACCGGTTTTGCAGGCCTTGCGGTGTATATGGGCTTGATTGCAGCAGCTTTTTTTCGTATGCGCAGAATCGGAAAAGAGGCCGAGAAGGCCGGGGACACTTTTATTTCAAACCTCTGCAAAGGAATGAACCTGTCACTGCTGGGCTTTTTCGTGGCGGGCCAGTTCGTAACCGTGGCATATTATCCTTACCTGTGGATCCACCTGGTTTTTGTCACAGCAATTTATACCTTTTGGCAGAAAGAGAAAGCTGAGCAGCAGGCAAATGTTGGCAGAGAAGCTTTAAGTTAAACCCTATCAATTTTTCCATTCAAGTTTATGTTCATATCCGAAAAACTGGTCTTTACAGAACTTCACAAAACCGGGGGCACCCATATCTGCAGTTGGCTGGAAAAGCTTGTGGGCGGGGAAAAGGTCGGCAAGCACAACCGCATACCTCCCTCGCTTTGGGACAGGTTTATTATAGGCTCCATCCGCAATCCATGGGAATGGTATGTATCCCTCTGGGCTTACGGCTGCGGGGGCGAGGGAAGCGCGTACCATCAGACTACACGCCGCGTTAATCTTAACTATTTAAACAGGCAGCTTCATGGTGAAATGGGCCTGCGGCGTCTCCCGCCTTCCTGCTGGGCTTTGCAGCTCTGGCACGATATAAGGAAACCGGTGGTTTCCTGGCGTTCAGTGTATGGGGATCCCTATGATGCAGGGGCTTTTCGAAACTGGCTCCGGCTCATGCTGAATCCCGCCAGGCGCTTTGACATGGGGGAAGGATTTGGTTTCAGCCCGGTTTCCATGGGTTTCGGCCTTATGACCTACAGGTGTTTGAAGCTTTTCACCCGGTTACGGACTGCATTATACAAGGACCGCTCCCTGGCAAAGCCGGAGGGGATTCGAAGAGCACTGGATGAAGAACGGCTTGTCTGTTTTGTTATCCGCAATGAATGCCTGGAAAAGGATCTGCTGGAAGCACTTGCTCTGGCCGGATGCGAAGTGTCTGACAAGGACAGATGCGCCCTTTTTTCTGCCAGGAACAACAAAATCAATACATCCAGACGATTTTCCGCTTCTCATTATTACGACCGGGAGACCGTTGAACTGGTGGCAAATCGGGAGAAGGTGATAATCGAGAATTATGGTTACACACAGCCGGAGATTTGAGGCAGCACATGGATTCAATGCGGAAGATGTATCATGCCCTGATACCTTATGAAATGCGCTTCTGGCTGTATAAAGCCAGGAATCCGGAAGAAATCCGGACCCTGCGCAAAAAGGTGCACCCTTCGCCCAGGGGAGATTTTTCGCTCAGAGCCTTTGACCGTTACTGCTGTTTATTCATACATATTACCAAATCAGCCGGAACATCTGTGGCCAAAAGTCTTTTCGGAGAACTGCCGTATCATTATACGGCTGTTCAGTACCGGGTTATCTTCGGCCGCAAAGATTTTAACAGTTATTTCAAGTTTGCGTTTGTCCGCAATCCCTGGGACCGCCTCTACTCTGCATATTCATATCTGGCGGCAGGCGGCTGGGACGACAAGGACCGGCAATGGTATAAAAAAAACATCAGTCACCTGCCTGATTTTAACTCATTTGTCCTTGACTGGTTGGATGCCCGGCGTCTGTACAGCCATTTGCACCTAAAACCCCAAAGTCATTTCATCTGCGACCCCAGGGGGCGCCCCATGCTTGATTATCTGGGATACTTTGAAACCTTGCCGGATGATTTCGCGCATATTTCGAAGGTTTTGGGCATCGAGGCAACTCTGGATCATGTAAACGCCTCCCGGAGAAGTGACTACCGGAATATTTACTCTCCCGAGGCCATTGACAAGGTACGCGCTCTTTATCGACAGGATATTGAAAAACTGGGCTACGGTTTCGAGGGCCTGGAAAAACGGATGAAAATCAGAAACCGCAGATTTGTTGCCCAATGAAATCATTGCTACTTGTAGCCAATTATGATTCGGGGGTGGGCTACGCGTGGTGGTTAATGGAAAGCTACTGGACCGTACTGGCTCAGCACTACAGCCCATCTAAACGGGTCATCCTGGTTTATCCGGTTATCAGCCAACTGCCGCAGGATGTAGCAGACGCGCCCCTGGAGGCAGTGGAGCAGGATTTCAGCGGTACAAACCCGGGACAGGTGCTAAGGCAGTGCCGGTTTCTGCGCAGGCACCGGGTATGGGCCGTGTACTTTTCAGACCGGCCGACCTGGCACTGGCGCTATATCCTCTACCGCCTGTGCGGAGTCCGGCTGATCGTGGTACACGACCATACGCCCGGTTTGCGGACCCCGGCCCGGGGACTCAAAGGGATTTTAAAGCGCCTGATTCACAGGCTGCCATGGCTGAGTGCGGACGGCGCAGTCGGTGCCACGGATTTCGTCCGAAAGCGCCTAATCGAGGTCAATGGAATGCCGCCGGCAAAAACCTTTGCCGCGCCAAACGGACTGCCGGATGCAGACCATCCCCCCGGAGCTGTAGACCCGCACGCGCTTTTTAGCATCCCGGAAAGCCGGAAGATAATTGTCATGACCGCCAGGGCCAACCGCTACAAAGGCGTGGATTTTGCTTTAAAGTGTTTTGCACGGCTGCGGAACACGGGAAAGCAGGACTTTCATTTCCTGTTTATCGGAGACGGCCCGGATCTGGAGGATTTCAAAAAAGCCGCAGAGGATTTGATGGTTCAGGATCATTGCACCTTTGCCGGAAAAAGAGACGACATTCCGGCACTTATTGCGGGAGCAAATCTGGCCTTTCATCCCTCCAAAGGGGAAGTGGGTTATTCCCTGTCCATACTCGAGTATATGCGGGCCGGCCTCCCGGTCGTGGTTCCGGATAATCCATCCGTATGCAGGGCGACAAATCATGGAAAAAACGGCATGATTTATCCCCCCGAAGATGTGAACGCCGCTTCTGAAATGATAGACCGGCTCCTGTCGGACGACAGCCTGCGAAGCGCCCTGGGTGTTCAAGCGCGCACGGATGCCGGAAAATATAAACTGGAAACATCACATCTTGCCCTGTTGAATGCTTTTGAAAAAATAGCTCACAAGAGCGGCAAAATCACAAAATAAAGGATTTATGTTTAATACTTACAAAAAAATCTACTCCCTTCTGGATGCACGCGAGCGCCGCAGAGGGGCCATCGTACTGGCAATGCTGATCATAGTGGCATTTGTTGAAACATTAGGCGTAGCCTCAATTATGCCCTTTGTATCCGTGCTCTCCAACCCGGAGGTCGTGGAAACCAATCCTTACATAGCTGCGATATATGAATTTTTCAACTTTGAATCCCGAAGAAGTTTTCTGTTCTTCCTCGGGCTTGTCTTTTTTGCCGTCCTGATCTCCTCTCTGGCCTTAAAGGCCCTGGGGATCTGGGCACAGCTCCGGTTTTCCCACAATCGTAACAGTGCATGGGGCACTCGGCTGATTGGCGGCTATCTTCGTCAGCCCTATGAATGGTTTTTAAACATGCACACTTCCAACCTTGCCACTTCGGTGCTTTCCGAGGTTCAACAGGTAGTCACCGGTTCCTTGTTTCCGGGTATGCAGATCATTGCCAACGTACTTGTTGCAATTTTTCTCCTGGCCCTTTTGATCGCGGTTGATCCTATGCTCTCCGTTGTCATGGCCGGCTTGCTCGGCGGCGGATATATACTGATAGAACGGACTCTGCGCCGCCGCCTGAAGCAAATCGGCCAGGAGCGCAGGCAGGCAAATCTCCGGCGATACCACATCGCCCAGGAGGCGTTCGGCGGTATCAAAGATGTCAAGATAGCGGGTCTTGAGGAATCTTTTGCCGGGCAATACAGGGGCCCCGCCCAGATGCTGGCCACCCGGCAGATCGCCGCCGGCGTGATCGGACAGCTCCCCGCGTTTGCCATGCAGGCCCTGCTTTTCGGCGGAATGCTCCTGGCGCTTTTATACCTGATGGCAGTGCATGGCAGTTTTCAGGGTGCTGTGCCCACTGTGGCTTTATACGCATTCGGCGGCTATCGCCTTATGCCGGCACTGCAGCACATCTATCAGAATGTATCCAAAATCCGGTTTTCACAGCCGGCTTTGGATGCGCTTTGTGACGATTTTGCCACATTGCAGCTCACTCCGTCACATGACAGACAAAAGCGAATCAGTGTCGGCCATTCCAGGCTGCACCTTACAGGGGATCTGGAGCTGCAAAAGGTCACTTATGCATACCCGGGTGCAGAGCGCAGGGCTGTAAGCAACCTTTCTCTTAACATCCCGGCGTTCAAGCAGGTTGGATTCGTCGGGGCCACCGGCTCGGGCAAAACCACCACCGTGGACCTGATTCTGGGGCTTTTGCGCCCCCAGGAGGGAAGCATCAGAGTGGATGGAAAAGAACTCACAGACGATCTGCTTCGTTCCTGGCAGCGCTCACTCGGCTACGTACCCCAGCATATTTTTCTTTCAGATGACACGGTAGCCGGGAATATCGCCTTTGGCATACCTGAAAAAAAAATCAACATGGAGGCAGTGGAGAAGGCTGCAAAGGTTGCCAATCTCCATGAATTTGTGATGGAAGAACTCTCCGAGGGCTACAATACATTTGTGGGCGAACGCGGCATCCGCCTGTCCGGAGGCCAGCGGCAGCGCATCGGCATCGCCCGGGCGCTCTACCACGACCCTGACGTGCTGATTCTCGATGAGGCCACCAGCGCACTGGACAACCTGACCGAACAGGCGGTAATGCAGGCTGTGCACAATCTCGGCAGCCGAAAGACAGTTATTATAATCGCCCACCGGCTCAGCACCGTCCGTTCCTGTGACTGCATTTACCTGCTAGAGCATGGAGAGCTTGTGGCTTCAGGTAGTTATGAGGATCTGATTGAAAACAGCAGGCGGTTCAGGGATATGGCGGAGGTGGTTTAATAATGGATATGTTAACCCCAAAAAATATCTTAAAACGTTTGTTAATAGCTCTTATTAATCGGCAGATTTCTGAAGAGAATATCAGCATGATGTTCATTATCGGTCACATGAGATCAGGTTCAACGCTTTTGGTCCATTTATTGGCGAATCATCCTATGATTTTGGGTTATGGTGAAACTCATCATAACTATCAGACAGTCAAAGACTTTGGTGCGGTTAGTTATAAGATCCTTCGAAAATTCAATCGTTACTTACCCAAAGAAGATTATATTTTGGACAAAGTTTTGCATGAGGAAAAAGGCCTTACAAGCAGGCTTACCAAGTATAAAAAAACAAAAGTTATTCTATTGGTTAGAGAGCCAGAAAGAAGTATAAAAAGCATATTGAGTTTAGGCCTTGATAAGACAAGCTCCGAAGCAAAAGCATTAGAATATTACAAAGAACGTCTCAAAACAATCGAAGAATTTGCAACAAGGCTTAGCGGTGATCGCTGTTGTTTTCTTACCTATGAGCATTTGGTTGAAAATTCCTTAAGCACATTGAAAGCTTTAACCAATTTTTTGAACTTATCCTCTCCCTTGAAAGATAAATATGAAAGCCTTTGGAGCACTGGTATTAAAGGCCTCGGAGATAGTTCCGATTCAATAAGGACTGGAAAAATAACTAAAGCAAAAAAAAATATAAATATTGCATTGAGTAAGAACACAATAGAGGAAGCAAATAATGCTTTCGATAAATGTCTTCAACAATGTAGGACTTTATCATTGGTATAGTGCCAAAATTCCTATACGTTGACGGAAGTTAGCTTAAAATCACTTTTTTAATAAATATCCCCGTTCGATGAAAACATTAGAGATCTTTTACAGTGCTTCGCAATGTAGTCAAACAATGCCGAGAGGCCGTAAGCAACTTTTCAGGGTGCACAATAAGATGCCCCCTAAAGAGGTGTAGTCGTTTAGCCAAATTCCCTTTCACCAATTTAAGGACTCCTTATGGAACCTGAACACTTCCAACCACTGGTATCTGTTATCATACCCACTTATAATCGGGCAGAGTTGCTCCCTGACGCAATTGAAAGCGTAATGCAACAGACCTATCCGGAGTTCGAAGTAATTGTGGTGGATGATGGTTCAACAGACGATACCGCTGCGATAATGTCGCAATGGTCTGATAGGATTACCTACATTAGGCGTGAAATAAATGAAGGTAGGTCCGCGGTGGTTAATTTGGCTGTTAATATAGCTCAAGGCAATTTTATAGCGATATTGGACTCTGATGACGTTTGGCTGCCGCACAAGTTAAAACGGCAGGTGGAAGTATTTAAGCACTTTCCCGAGTGCGGTGCGGTTGGCGGTGGTGCTATGTATATGGATCTTTCAGGCAGGCCTTTTGGAAAAGCAATGATTCCCAGTGAAATCATCGAGTATAAAAAATTCGCTGTTTCAATGTGCCTGCCGGGATCTCATTCAAACGAAATCATGCGGCGTGAAGCTTTTGAAAAGGTCGGTGGATTAGATGTGGCCCTTCGCCGCGCACAGGATTATGATTTCTGGCTGAAGCTTATACGGCAGTATCCCATTCGGGCCGTACCGGAAGTTTTGATGTATAAGCGTGCGCATCAAGGTAAAAGACCATATGCGGACATAGAGACGATTGTAAAATGCAGGAAGTTGATTGCCAGTCGAATACCTGAACCTGAGCTCAGGCGAAAGCATCTAGCCTGGATGTGGTTTCAGGTAGCACGTAAATCATTTGCTTCTGGGCGTGTAGCTAATGGATCCAAATTTGTGGCTCGTTCGTTTTTTACTTATCCTTTTTTGATTTCGACAAAACACCGAAGATTAAAAAGGCTGTTCTGGCTGATAGAGGAAAAAGTTCTCTAAAGAAGACCCTGATCGGGCCGATTTAAAAAGGGCGATTCTGACCATTAAGGTAGTATACCTTTGACTTCCTGTGAGGAGGGAGAAATTTTTGAATTACACCCAATCCCGTAAGGTCTTAAGAGAAAATTTAGGCAATATTTTCCGGGAGGTGAAAGTTGCGCTTACGCCCGTGCCTCGACCAGAGCGCTGGCTGTTTCTGGTCGGGTGCTATAATTCCGGGACGACTTTGCTTTCCAAAATGCTGGGCCGTCATCCTGGTATCTCGGCACTGCCCACAGAAGGCCATTTCATTACAGATCAATTCGTAAAGGACTATGAAATGGGCTTGCCCAGGATGTGGACCCAAAGGGAAGAACTTTTCCGCCTGACTGAAAAAAACACGGGCCCGGACCCTGTGCGCATAAAAAAAGAATGGGGCATGCGGCTGGATCTGTCCAAACCTGTTTTACTGGAAAAGTCCCCTTCCAACAGCGCTAGGGTCAGATGGCTGAATCATCACTTCCGGCCCGCATGCTTTATAGCCATCATCAGAAACGGGTATGCCGTAGCAGAGGGGATAAGACGCAAGGCTGATCCCAAGCATTTAAGGGACGGATGGCCGATAGAAATGGCAGCCTATCAATGGAAAAGGACCTATGAAGTGCTTGAATCAGATTCGGTTTATCTTAATCGGTTCTTGCTTATCAAATATGAGGATTTGGTGCGGGAGCCGGTCAATGAACTCAACCGTATAACTGATTTTATAGGCATAAAGCCTTTCAGTAAGTTCAACGACCTGATGAATGTCTCCATACACGAACGCAATGAGCCTATAAAAGACTTGAATCCTTACAGTATCAGCAGGTTAACACCTGAAGATATAAACGCCGTAAACAATGTGGCCAAAGACACCCTGCTGCGCTATGGCTATAATGTAATCGGCGGGGATTCGTGAAGATATGGGGGAACACCAGCCCGTTATACTCGTGGTAACCAGCAGGTTTCCAAGCATAAATCAGCCCTGGATAGACACCTATCTGGAGCAGCTTCTCAAACACTCCTTCGGCATAAAAATTTATTCAGGCAACAAGAACCCGCAGGCCTATCACCGGAAAGTAGACCGGCTTCAACTGCGCAGGCTTGTAATTGATTTTAATTTAAAAAAATCATTTTTTATTCGTTCCTTTTTTAAAACAGGCCTGTTTCATCCTGTAAAGCTGTTTCAGGCTGTTGTAAAAGCAGGGAAAATCAGCAGGCGATTGCACAATGACTATAGTATTGAAAGATGGCCTTCATTTTTAAAGCTTTTGAGATTCGGATTGGTCAATCAGGACCTGGACAGGGTGGATATCATCCATGCCCACGGTGAGGCTCTTGCTTTTCAGTCCATGCTTTTGTCATTGATGAGAGACCTGCCCTTTGTTTACACCTTTCACGGGCTTTTGCCCGGAGGGCTTGCGCCCATACCGCGAAATAAACGGGAAGCCGTTAATGGAGAGGTATCAAGGGTGTTGGTGAATACCCGGTTTGCCATGAATCAGGTAAATAAGCTGGGCTGCCAGAAATCCAAGGTATCCATACTGCCCCAGGGCCTTCCTCTTGAAGAGTTTGCTTTTGCCCCCCGCACGTGCCCCGGTGAAAAAGAAGAGCTCCATTTGTTGAGCATAGGCAGGTTTCACAGGGATAAGGGGTATGGATATTCGCTTCTGGCTGTGGCAAGGCTTCTGCAAGCCGGGGTAAAAGTGCATTACTACATGGTCGGGGAGGGGCCGGATAAAAACTGGATGCAGACCTTGATTGATAAGCTCAATCTTTCCGGACATGTTACCCTGTATGAAGCCATGCCATCTGATAAACTGCATGAGATGTATAAAAAGGCACATATTTTCATCCTGGCAAGTCTCGGCAACCGGTATGACAAGTGGGCCGAAACACAGGGAGTCGTCCTTCAGGAAGCCCAAGCAATCGGATGTATTCCTGTTGCAACCAATGTGGGAGGCATCCCCGAGTGCCTGAGCCACAAGCAGGACTCGATCCTTGTTCCTGAAAAATCATCCCGGGCCATATCAGATGCCGTGCTCTATCTGCTGGACCACCCTGAGGAGTGGTGCTCTTACCAGGAAAACGGCCGCAAAAACGTGGAGCAGAATTTTTCAGCCGATGTGATCGGCACGCGCATGGCTGAAATCCTGAAGAAAGTGGCCGGATCCGGTGACAAAAAAAATCAGGCAGCCGCGGCGGATAAATGACATTTAAACTTACAGTAAAAAATCAGGCTGCCGTTTTTTTCCATAAAACAGGCGGGTTCAGATTGCTGGGCCGGTATTTCAGGCAAGAAAATGCTTTCGTGTTAATGTATCACCGGGTCCTGGATGCACCTGAACAGGAAACCGTGTTTGTTCAGCCCGGGATGTATGTCAGAACAGAGACCTTCCGCCGGCATATCGCGTTTCTGAAAAACAGTTTCAGTGTCCTTTCCCTCTGGGAGATTGTCTCCAGGATACGGGAGGGGAAAAGCGTGGGGAGGTGCTGTGCAATAACTTTTGACGATGGATGGCGTGACAGCTATACCCGGGCTTTTCCTGTTTTAAAAGAATTCGGGGTGCCGGCTACCATTTTTCTTGCCACCGGGTTCATCGGCACCAATCGTCTTTTTTGGCCGGAGGAGTTTGCATATTATTTGCGACTGCCTGAGATCCGCGAAGCTGCCAGGCAAAAAAGCGATGTGCTTGACAAAACAATCCAAAGGCTGTCAGGTGCCGGCGAGGGGCGGATCCTGGATGAATGCATCTCAGCCCTCAAAGTTCTGCAGGCACAGGAAAGAGAAGAACTGCTTGCATACCTGAGAACCATCTGCCAGTCCCCTCCGCCAGAGCGTCTTCTTTTAAACTGGGACGAGGCAGGGCAGATGCAGGAAAGCGGGCTTGTCAGCTTCGGGGGGCATACGGCAGATCACGTGATCCTTGACCGGGTTCCAAAAGAAAAGGCCGAACAGGAAATCATGCAGTCATGCAGGGACATAAAGGAGCATCTTGGGGTGCGTCCGGACCTGTTTGCTTATCCCAACGGAAATTACAACCCGGAAATAAAGGCCCTTCTTGAAAAACACGGGATCAGGGGCGCGGTGACCACGAAAAAGGGGTGGCTGACAAAACAGACCGACCTGCTTGAAATTCCCAGGATCGGCATGCATGAGGATGTCGTTAGGACAATCCCCCTTTTTCTTGGCAGAATCTTTCTCAAGGGATTTTAGTTTGCAGGTAAGCGTTCTGATAACAGACGGTGAAAACCGCTCCTCCCTTGCAGCAGTACGTTCTCTTGGCAACAGGGGTTATCGCGTTGTGGTTGCAGGAAAAAACATCCCCTGTCTGGCATCGGTTTCAAAATTGTCCAGCCGGGCATACCGGGTACCCGATCCTGCAAAAGATCCAGTAGGGTGCAATGACGCCGTACTCAATATTGTAACAAGAGAAAACATAGATATTGTTTTTCCCATGACCGATCTGTCCGTGACCCTACTCAACCGGGTTCGGGAAAAATTTCCGGCAAAAACCACCCTTGCCTGCCCGCCTGCGGAAAAAACAGCAAAAGTGGCAGACAAGGCAGCCCTTTTCCGGCTGGCTGAAACCTGGGGCGTGGCTGTGCCAAAAACTTTTTACCTGTCAGGAGCCCAGGATCTTGCCCGGGAGATTCAAAAAATAAAAAGCTACCCGGTGGTCGTAAAGCCGGCAAGATCGGTTGTTGCAGAAAACGGGGAAGTGATTTCAGGGGGGGTGCGGTATGCCGGCTCTCCTTTAGAGCTGGAAAGCATTTATTCTTCAAGCCGGATTCTACAGTACCCCTCCATGATCCAGGAGAAAATTACAGGCCCCGGCACAGGCCTGTTTACGCTTTATGACAAAGACCGGCATCTGGCACTTTTTTCGCATCGCCGTGTCAGGGAAAAACCCCCCTCCGGAGGTGTTAGCGTGGTCTCCGAAAGCGTTGTCCTTGATCCCGAAATGGTTGAATATGCAGGCAGGCTTTTGTCAGAAGTTAAATGGCAGGGTGTTGCCATGGTGGAGTTCAAGCGCGACATCCGCGACGGAAAACCCCGCCTAATGGAAATAAACGGCCGGTTCTGGGGGACTCTTCAATTGGCTATTGCCTGCGGGGTGGATTTCCCGGCCCTGCTGGCAGATAAAATCCTTGGGAAAAATTCCGGGGTTCAGCCCGGCAGCTACAAGGTCGGGCACAAGTTGAAGTGGATTCTGGGCACCCTTGATCACCTTGTCATACGTTTGAAAAACGACAGCCGTTCTCTTAACCTGCCGCCGGATGCACCTTCAAGGCTCGGGGCGATAAGGGATTTTTTGAAAATCCGGGAGAAAAACTGCTCTTTTGACGTTTTTGATAAAAAAGATCTTCGGCCGTTTCTGCATGAAATAAAGGATTACGCAGGATCGATTATAAAATGACCACGGTGCTCCACACCATAGACACCACCGGCCCGGGCGGGGCGGAAACGGTTTTTATCAACCTGGTGAAAAGCCTGCCCGGAGACAACCCTGTTGTGGCCATAAGGGGGCCGGGGTGGGTGTGTGACACGCTTCGGAAAAACGGCATCGAGCCGGTGTTTGTAGACTCCAGGGGCGGCTTTAATGTTTCCTACCTTGCCGATCTTGTGAAAATAATCCGCAGATACCGGGTCGATGTCGTCCAATCCCATCTTTTCGGATCAAACCTTTACAGCTCCCTTGCCGGGCTGATCTGCAGGGTCCCGGTAATATCGGTGTTTCACGGGTTTGTGGACACCAACAAGGGCGAGCGGTTCTTGCCTGTAAAAGCGCGGATCATTAATTCCGGATCAAAAAAAATCGTGTTTGTCTCGGACCGCCTAAGGCAGCATTACATAAGTCAATACGGTTTGTCCGGGGCAAAGGCGACAACCATTTATAACGGGGTGGACACGGATGTTTTTTATCCCCGCAAAGACGACAGCATCAGGAAAGAACTCGGTCTCGGTCCTGAAAATGTCCTGATCGGGGCCGTGGGAAACATCCGGCCTGCAAAGGGATATGACAATTTTCTAAGGGCGGCCCGCATTATTCATTCCAGGCATCCCGAATGCCGGTTTGTTGTGGCCGGTCAGGGCTCAGGCGCCTTATACGATTCCCTGCTGGAGCTGAGACGTGAGCTGGGCCTGGAAGGGATCTTTTACTTCATAGGCTTCCGGGAGAATCCGCCTGCGGTGTTAAACAACCTGGACATATTTGTTTTGCCGTCTGTTTCAGAGGGGTTTTCAATTTCAACCATTGAGGCCATGGCCTGCGGTGTTCCGGTTGTTGTCACCCGCAGCGGCGGTCCGGAGGAAATCGTTGAAAACGGGGTAAACGGGCTAACCGTTGATTCCGGCCCTGAAGATATTGCCGGGGGCATTATGCGCATATTCGAGAAAGCCGATCTTGGGAATTCCTTAAAAAATACAGCCTTTGCAGAAGTCGAGGAAAAGTTCAGCCTGAGGGCCATGGTTGAACAATACAGGCTCTGCCATGGGCCGCAAAAGGAGATATCCGAAGGAAAAACGGATTATGCCGGCACTTGGTAAAAAACTGGAACTGATATACTGGCTGCGCGGCGAAGGGCAAACATTTCAAATTAGGCAACCTGGTCGCACGGATCAAATGCAGATGACTGAGAAAATGCAACGAAATAAAAAGCGAATTTGGATTGCCTGGGAAAGGCAACGAAGATCAATCGAGCTGGCTCGAACGGTTGGGGCAAAACTTTATATTTTTGATGTCGAAGGTAGATCCCGTTACCCTGTGTGTATTGCTAAAACTCTATATACCCTGTTTAAAGAAAAGCCGCATTTTCTGTTTGTTCAAAATCCTTCCATGATTCTTGCGGCAATGGCCTGCATATATGGATTGATCTCTGACACCCGGGTTGTGGTTGACAGGCATACGAACTTCAGGCTGAATAAGCCCCATACCGGTTCGCCCAGGATTTGGTTATTTATGCGACTGCATTATTTTACGCTAAGGTATGCGAACATAACCATTGTAACAAATAATTTTCTTGCAGGTCTTGTTAAAAAGGCAAAGGGTCGGCCTGTTGTCCTTCCTGACAAACTGCCTATTCTTTCTCCGACGGAAGCATATGAGTTGAAAGGTAAATTCAATATCTTGTTGATATCCTCCTTTGGCCTGGATGAGCCAGTATTGGCCGTTCTTGAGGCAATGCAGCAAATCGACAAAGAGATATGTCTCTATGTTACAGGCAACTATAAAAAATTTGACCCAAACTTGAAAAATAAAATCCCTTTAAATGTTCATCTTACGGGTTTCATCTCTGAGCAGGCTTTCGTGAACATGCTTTTTTCCGTTGACGCTGTCATGGTTTTGACAACATCCGACTATTGTATGCTCTGCGGGTGCTATGAAAGCGTGGCAGCTGAAAAGCCGCTGATTACATCTGACAAATCCGTCCTCAAAACGTATTTCAGTGAGGCACTTTTCGCTGATAATTCCGCAGAAGATATCCGACGAAAAATTCAAAAAACAGCAAATGATGTCAATAAATACACGAAAAACACAATTCAAATGAAAAGAGAGATTGAAAGGAATTGGGGTAAAATGTACCAAAGTTTTGAGGCCTCACTAAGAGATATAGGAAGTTAGGATTAGAAATTCTTATATCATGAAAAGGTATTAATGATAATGCTTTCCGAATCCCCGGCTTTTGTAAGACGTTGTTTACGCTTCCTTGCCCTTCCTCATTGCTACTTTTTTTATATTAACTGGAAGGCATGTGAAGTCGGGCGTTTGCAAGCAATATACGATCTATTCTATATCTTTTTTCGTCTGAAATTTTTTCCTGAAAATTATTCTTTATGCCGTTTATGGGAAAAGAGGCGAAGCGAGTGGAAGTATTATTACGGATCTGTTTATGATGCGCTGCAACGAAGCCGCCTGAGAAAAGAGGTCTTCCCCATAAAATATAGAATAATCTTTGATGATAAAAACATCTGCTACCAGCTTTGCGTTGCCAATAATCTGCCAGTGCCTCTGCAATATAACCTTGTTCAACCAAGCGAATTCAAGACCTTCCTTTCCAATTTATTCGCCGCTCCGGAGATGAAAAGCCAAAAAGTGATCATAAAACCATTATCAGGCCGCGGTGGAAAGAATATCCATATTGGATACTATCGGAAAGGCAGTATCTATCTAAAAGGCAATGATAATAAAGAGCTGCCACTCAACCAGTTTTCCTTGCCTGCTCTGTCCGTGGTGCAGCAATACATACAACAACATCCAAAGCTTCGGCAGATTTCTCAGTCTGTAAATACGATTCGAATCGTTACCCTCTTAACCCAAGTAAAAGAGGTCCTTATTATAGGTGCTTTCATGCGATTCGGTGTTCAGAACGTTTTCCTTGATAATACTAGTCAAGGTGGCATAAAGGTTTGTATTGACGTACACACAGGGAAATTTTTAAAATATGGTCATGATAAGAAAAGTCATATTTATGAAGCGCACCCAATTTCAGGTTTCTGTTTTGAAGGGTTTCAAATACCTTTTTGGAAGGAGGTCGTCCAACTGGCGCATCGGGTTCAGAAAACATTTGTTTATAACAAGATAATTGGTCAAGATATTGCAATTACAGCTAATGGACCAACGATCATAGAATTGAACGCGGAATATGACAATATTGGCCTGGAGCAGGTGTGCGGGCCAATTTTACGAGATTCCAAGGTATTGAAAGCTTTTGATGACTATGGTTTATTGTATAACGATAAGCAACGTTCATTGCTCAAAGCTTTTCCTCGATCGGGTAACAACTCGTTTCTAAAATAAGGGTCTATTGAAGCAAACGTAGCGATTTGCAACCTTTAAACCTTCCTAAGATGATTTTTCCGATGTGCTTATGAAGTCATTTCTTGAAAACATTTACATGGCTGTACCTTCGCCATGTCAAAATCTTTTGGTCTCTTTGTATGGAATCAAGCTTCAATTTAACAGGTACGGCGGTATCTATGAGACAACCCTTAATGAGGCAATGCAGCGGGAAAGGGTTGGCAGGGAGGCCGTGCTGGCCTACGCCGAGTCCATGTTGATACATACTATAGCAAAAGCAGTTAAGAATGTGCCATATTACCGAGAGCTTTTTAAAGAGCAGAATCTATCTTTAAACGATATAAAAAGTTTTGAGGATATTAAAAAAATACCCTTACTGGAAAAACAGGTTCTCCGGGAGAATCCTCAAAAATTGGTTGATGGGCACTGCAATGCAAAACGCCTTCAGGTTGTCCATACCACGGGCACAACAGGATCACCTCTGAAAATTTACTGCAATGATAGGGCCCGCCAAAAAAATTACGCATATTTTGATCGGTTTCTTATCAATGCCGGCATTGACCCAAAAGGGAAAAAAGCCACTCTTGGTGGAAGAGTAATTGTCCCGCCAAGCCAGGCCAAAAAGCCTTTTTGGAGATACAGTTACTATCAAAACAATTTATTGTTTTCCTCGTATCATTTAAGCGATGAAAATATTCCGCTTTATATTAAGAAATTATATGAATTTCAGCCGCATTATATTGATGCCTATCCTTCCAGTATATTTTTTATAGCTGATTATGCGGCCAGAAACTGCATTGATTTAACGGGGATTACTTCAAACATTGTGACCTCTGCAGAAACCCTGTTTGATGAACAAAGGGCAGTTATTGAGTCAGTTTTTGATGCGCATGTCTTTGATCAATATGGGGCGGCGGAAATGTGTGTTTCAATCGGACAATGCCAGTCTGGAAATTACCACGTTTATTCTGATTATGGTTTTCTGGAATTTCTTCGCGAAGACGGGAGTGATGCCCTGCCTGGCGAAGAGGCCGAACTGGTATGTACGGGTTATATAAATGAAGTGATGCCGCTTATTCGCTACCGCATAGGGGATAAGGGGGTCTTATCAACAAAGAATTGCAACTGCGGTAGTCCTTTTCCTGTTTTAGAAAAACTTGTCGGCAGGATTGATGATATGATTCTAACACCTGAGGGAAAACGAATTGGCCGCTTAAGTCCGGTTCTAAAGGGGTTCCCTGTCAGGGAGGCGCAGTATATTCAGGAATCCATTGATAAACTGGAAGTGTGGATAGTAAAAGATGAGCTTTATAATAAAAGGACCGAAGCTGACGTCTTAAAAGAATTAAGAAAACGGTTGGGCAATTCAATGGAAATTCAAATTAAATATGTTTCAGCTATTCCAAGGGGAAAAGGCGGCAAACTGCGTTCCGTGATTTCCCTTTTATGATCAAGGGGAGGTGTTAGTGAGTGCAAGACTACGTAAACCCATGTAGCAACCTCTATTATTCTGCATTACAGAAATGCTCAAGACGGAAGAAAAATCGGCCCGAATCCATCAGATTATTTTGCAAGCCATGGATTCAGGTTATAATTCTGCAAAGATATGGATTCCTATATGAAGGATACAATTTTTTCGGAAATCAAACGGGCATCAAAAGTTAAAAGCTTGTTTTTGCAAATTTTTGATATTATAAGACATAAAATAAAAATTAATACATCGCCTATTGATTATTACCGTTATGAATTCTACCGAAACGACATTACATGGGAAGAAAAATCCCGATACTTAGGCAAACGCTGTTCTAATTTCTATCCCTATCAAAACAATTCTGTAAGGTTTGTGTCCCTATTCGACAATAAATACATTTTTTCAACCATGCTCTCAGGGTTTGGAATTCCTCATCCAAAATTGCTTGCAACAATTGGGGAAGATTACCAAATCAAAACATTCGAGCAATTCAGAACATTTCTGGAAGAGAACAAGATGGACATGGTTTTAAAGCCTCTGGACGGAAGCGGGGGCCGGGGGGTTATTGTTTTGAATTTTAAAAACAATAACCATTGCGTCCTTGAAGGACCTTGTTCTTCTTCTGGTATGTGGGAACAAATAATGGCTGGGAAAAAGTCACCACATCCTTATCTGATAGAAGAGCGCATTGATCAGGATGACTCGGTATCTATGTTATACCCCTACAGTCTTAATACAATGAGGGTGATAACTGTAAAAACAAAGGATAAAGAATGGAACCTTTTGGGCGCAAGGTTACGTGTCGGACAGAAGGGGCAAGTAGATAACTTAGGTGCAGGTGGAATTCAGTTACGTTTTGATGATAGTGGCAAATCATGGTTCGCCTATGATTGGGCTTCGGGCAAAGAAATTAGCAGGCATCCGATAACAAAGGCAGAACTCATTGGTTTCCAAGTTCCCCAGTACCACGAAGCAATTGCATTGGCATTAAAAGCCTCTGAGAAGTTCTCTTTTATGGGCACGGTTGGCTGGGACATCGGATTTTCGAAACATGGACCGATGATTATTGAAGGAAATATTTTTTACGATTGTCTTTATTGGCAATTATTCGGCCAACCACCGTTGATACCACCCGATATTGCAGGAAAATTAAAGAGGCACAGATGGTGGCAACGGTGGGATAAAACTGCCATGTATCCTAATTGCAACCGTTATAAAATAAAGGGATAGGTCATACTCCAATGCCTTTTGTCCATGAAGGACAACCCGAAAGGATTTTGCTGAGAGGACCATGAAAATAGTGAAAAAGAAAATGATTTGTTCAAAGATGGATAAAGCAGCCAAAGTAAAAATTGTCCAGGAAACTTTGAACAATAACGAGATAATATGGGGACTCCTGAATAAAAATAAATATTTGATTTTATTATATTAGTATGCTATAGTACAAAATATAAATCCAAGCATATTCGGCACTACACCTTCAA